>CAZRYI010000082.1:3951-8076 GCA_964604255.1 uncultured Nitrospirota bacterium | reverse complement strand
CTTTCAACTTTGAGTTTCACTGAAACAACTCCTTATTTCCGGGTTTGAGGCTTGTCAGCGAAGTTTTTTAAGACCTCTGGCAGTTCTTTCAGGCTGACACGCGCTGCGGATTTGTTTTCCGCTATCGTCCGCGTCAGCACTTCTTCTCGATAAATGCTGACGGTTTTAGGTGCTTCAACACCCAGTTTCACATGATTGCCACGAATCTCCGTCACAACCACGATGACATCGTTTCCAATGGCAATTTTTTCACCCAACTTCCGTGTCAGGACCAGCATCTCTTTCCACCTATCTTAGGAAGTCCATTAATGTCGGTGCACTAAAAATTCTGGATGCCAGGGATCGACTGGCCTCCAGAGCGTTCTGTTCCAGCACCAGTGCTGAAATGGCCTCAGTAAGTTCAACATCCTCCTGCTCGGATTTCAGCCGTTGGATGACAATCTTAAAATCTTCAAGGATACCGCTCGTTGTGGCAGTCCGGTTGAGTCTGGCACCCAGAACAACCCGTTCATTGACAATCTGCTCACTTGCAGTGCTTAAGTTCGTCAAGGCGGTCTGAATCCCCGCCGGGGTATTTGTTTCCAGAGCACTTTGCAGCCCGGCAACTGCCGCCAGGACATTGATGCCCCCGCCGCTCCCCATGATTAACCTGTCCCCCGGTATATTTTTAATGACTGTCGTATTTTTATCAATTGCAATCCTGGACTCGCCCGAATCACCCAGGTAAGTACCGGCAGGTCGATTGGTGCCCGCAGCAAGTCCCAAAACAGTCTGCGCATTGCCACCGGTAATATCTGCATTAGAGCTGCCGCCGACGGCATTGGATTGTACGACGAGGTGGTCGGTATCGAAGCTCACAGTCACGCTCCGGTTTGCGGTAACAAAGTTTGTATCGGTATTGATTGCCGATTGAAGCATGGTGGCCAAAGCGCTGCCTGTGGCATTGGCTCCCGCGGGCAGAGTGACTGTAGATGTTGTGCCATCAATAGAAAGTGTCAACTGATCATTGGTGCCGGTGGCAATCGTAACGGGCAGCGAAACTGTTGTACCGATGGTGTCGCCCTGTCTGACAAAAGGCGGGGCAGCGGTTTCAGTCCCGGCAAAAATATATCGCCCCCCTTGAGAAGTATTGGCGACAGCCACAATCTGATCGTAAAGCTGTCTCACTTCGCTCGCAATGTAGGCACGATCCACCAGAGAGTTTGTATCGTTGGCAGCCTGTATGGCGAGTTCACGCGCACGTAATAACTGGTTTTCGATGGACTGTAAAGTGGATTCTCCAATGGACAACGTTGTGTCCGCCTCTGAAATATTACGAAGAAATTGATCCACTTCCGAAAGGGTCTTGTCATTTTTAATGATGGCCGCCTGCCCGATGGGATCGTCCGAAGGTCGATTGATCTTTTTCCCCGTGGACAATTGCTCCTGAGTTCGAAAGAGCTGCGCATTCTGGAACTGCATACGATCCGTCATGGCATTAAAAAACATTCGATCCGAAACCCGCATAATAGACCCTTACCTCAACATGCCAAGAATTGTCTGGGAGAGTTCATCCGCCATCACAATAAGCCTTGATGAAGCCTCGAAGGCCCGCTGAAATTTGATGATGTTGGACATTTCTTCATCAAGTGAAACCCCGGAGGTCTCTTCCCTTAAATTCTGAAGCTGGCTTTTAATCGAAATTTCGATGGCGGCACTACGCTGCGCTGCTTGAGACTGCGCCCCGATATTCCCCGTTAAACTGCTGTAGCTGCCTTGAAGCGTGGCACCGTCCAGGGCAGTGATGGGCCTATCCTGAACCGCAGCCAAGAGAAGCGCAGTATCATTATTACCCGGTGCGCCTGCCAGAGTGGCGGAAGCCGCAATACGATTTGGATCACTCTGAAGCACAGAGAGTGTGCTCGCCGCACCTTTGTGGGCACTGACCTGAAACAAATCGCCGACTACCGGTGCACCACTGATCGCAACATCAAGCCCTTCAAAAGTAAGCGTGGTCGGATCGGAATAAGCCACCGTGGTGGATGCACCACTGTCTCGATTGGTGAGTGTGACATTGCTGCCCGCAAAACTCAGCTCATAGGCATCCAGGGTGAGAGAGGCTGCTGTGCTCACAGTAACGCTCACGACAGCCGATCCGGTATTGGCGGATAAAGCGGTTGCTGAGGGCGCTAATGGCGCAAAAAAGTTATTGCCGGTTGAACCATCCAGGCCGAAACCTGTGCGGTGAATTTGGTTAATCTCGTTAATCGTCCCGGCAACCACTTGGTCGAGGGAGTCGATAAAAGCGGGTAATACCGTGTCTCTTAAGTTGACCTGGGCTTGAAGCTGACCGTTTCCGAGGGAAGCATTGATATTGGTGAGGGAGCCATTGGCGGAGACAAAAGCGACATCCACAAAACCACCCTTATCGGGGGAAGACAGGCCCCTTAAACTGCCGCTCAGTTCCCCCTCGACGAGGGCTTTGCCGCCACCGACAAAAATGGTGGTTTGTCCATTGCTGTTTTCAATGGTTTTAATGTCGATTTTTGCCGCCAGTTCATTGATGAGTCCTTGTCGTTCGTCACGCAGGTCATTGGCATTTTGCCCGGCAAACTGCGCTTTTTTCACTTCGACATTGAGCGAGGTAATCTGCTTGACCAGGAAGTTGGCATCGCTAATGGTTGACACAATTTCGTCATTGATGCCGCTTCTGATTTCCTGGAACTGCCGATCTGTTGCCGAAATACGCTGAACCAATCCTTTTGACTGTTCAATCAAGGCAATACGGGCAGAGCGATCTTCCGGGTTGTTGGCAACATCATTCAGGGAGGCAAAAAAATCGTTAAACGCTTGATTGATGCCATTGCCCTGCGCATCACTCAGGACACCTTCAATGCGTCGAAAGAGTTTTTCTTCGGTCTCAAAACGGCCAAGATTTGATTCACCCGCATTAAGCTGTTGTTCAATAAAACGATCAACAAAGCGTCTGACTTCGGTGACTTTGACACCCGTACCGATTTGGCCGGGACTACCATTCTGTGGCAGTGTCGTACCAAAAACAGCTTCTTGTCTGGAATAGCCGGGTGTATTGACATTCGCGATATTCTGGGAAGTCACCTCCAGGGCTTTTTTATTTGCAAACAAGGCCGAGCGGCCGATATTGAATATGCCTGAGACACCGCCCATCGTTTATCCCTTTCCAAAAGTCCTGCCACTGCTGCGCAGGCTCTGGATCATACCGCTTTGTTCATAAGTCGTGCCGGAGGGGCCCAAGTGTTTCAGCACACCCAGCAGACCGGAAACCTGTTGCAGAATGCGATCTGTTAATAAACCGTTCATCTGATTCAGTTCCTGAATACCGGCGCTGAGTGCCTCAAGGCTCGTATAGGCCCTTTGCAGTCGGCCCCGATAACGATCAGGACAAAGTGAAATCAGGGTGCTCAGTTTGGCAGGTGGATCATTGGGATGTTTTGTTCGCAGGACTGCAATACGATCCTGATTCAGTTTGGCAAGTGCCTCAATAGCAGCTTCTTTTTCGCTGCTGAGATGAATCAAATGATCGACATCTCCTGCGATGATGCAGCGTTTTTCATCCTGAAGCAGGTCCATCAGCTTTTTGGACGCTGTGACCAAGGCTTCAAAAATGGTGCAAAGTGCGAGTAGATCACTTTTTGCAATATCTGTCGCGGGTGCAATCATCATTTTTTTATCCGTCTGATTTTAGAGATTCCTCTGCCAGCGCTTTCTCTACACTAGCGGTTCTTTTACAAAACCTTGTCTAAGAGGGTGGATTCCACCATCTTTTGCGCGACGGCTTTGCCATCGGCACCATAGGTACCTGCATTCACCTGCTGCTTCAGCGCTTCGACTTTTTCAGTTCGAACTTCCGGTACTTCCAAAACAAGTTGATTTAAACGCTGCACATCCCTCGCTTTTTCTGAGATATTGACTCGGTCTGTGGCGGCTGCGGCACTTTGCTGCTCGGCAGCAGGTTTGTTCTGTTTGCGATCAACTGCTTCTGCCGGAGCCTGGGGCTTCAGCAGGGCCTTGTCCATCTGCATTCCGATGTTCTGATCCGGTATTTTCATGATTGTCTCCTAATGATCTATACCCTCACTCATCGGTTGAAAGGCCCTAAAACTTAAG
>CAZRYI010000082.1:0-3851 GCA_964604255.1 uncultured Nitrospirota bacterium | reverse complement strand
TACTTCCCCGACAAGTTTTTAATCAGTACCTCAGCCAAACCAATGCCGCCGCGCTCCGCAATATTATTGGCAATGGCTTCATCGAACATCGACTGATACATGCCCGCGCCAAAACCTGCACCCGCTTCTCCTTCCTTTTTAATCCCTTTTCTCATCTCTTTCAAGAGGGACTGCACAAAGTAGGATTCAAAAGCCTTCGCGCCTTTTTTCATGTCCTCGATTTTTTCGACATTTTGAGGCACCTTAATCTTGGGTGTGATTTGCGAAATCGAAAGCAAGTTGAATTCATCCATTTATAATATCTCCAGATCGGCATGTAAGGCACCCGCTGCTTTAATGGCTTGCAGGATTGAAATGAGATCACGCGGGGTCACACCAATGGCATTTAAACCCCGGATCAAATCGCCGATGGTCGTGCCGCCACGCATCAAAACAATCTTAGAATCTTCTTCAACAATGTCCGTTTCCTGTTGCGGCACAACAACGGTCTGAGCACCTTTGGGTGCAAGTGGTGGCGGCTGAGATACTTGAAAATCGGTTTTAACGCGAATCGTCAAATTGCCGTGGGCAATGGCGACATCGGCAATTCGAACCTGATCGCCCATCACAATGGTGCCGGTGCGCTCATTCACAACCACTTTGGCCGGATAATCGACAACAACATCCAGACCTTCAATCAAAGCAAGCAAAGCAACTTCTCTGCCTTTATAGGCTTTATTCACCCAGAGTTCTACGGTGCCTGCGTCAATGGGTCTTGAGGAAATTAAACCGGAGGCATCGGGTGGCAGTGCGGTATTGATCACTTCGGAGAGGCGCAGGGCCGTTGTAAAGTCATGATGCCTCAGAACGATCTTGAATTTTTCCAACTCTGCAAAACTAAAAGGTACCTCTTTTTCGACCAGGGCACCTCCTGCAATTCTGCCAGCGGTCGGGTGATTTTTCTGGGTGCTGTCTCCCCCGCTCCCACCGATAAATCCACCAATGGAAACCGCCCCCTGTGCGATGGCATAAACCTTTTGATCCGCCCCTTTGAGTGGTGTCATCAGCAAGGTACCGCCCTGAAGACTGGTTGCATCGCCCAGGGATGAAACAATGACGTCCAAGCGGCTGCCAGATCGAATAAAAGGTGGCAGTCGAGTAGTGACCATCACCGCCGCGACATTTTTGACTTTGACTGAGGTGGGATCAACGGTAATGCCCATTTTATTCAACATGCTGGAAAGGGTTTGAACGGTGAAGAGCGTCCCGGTTTTATCGCCGGTGCCGTTTAAGCCAATGACCAGGCCATAACCCAGCAGGGCGTTATCCCGCACGCCTTGAATAGAGGCGATGTCTTTGATCCGTGCCCCTTCGGAGACGAGGGGAGAGAGCAGCCACACCAATAAAACCAGCAGAATCAAAGGGATCAAGGGCACGGGATGTAATGACTGTTTGTGTTGTTTCATAGCATCCATTCCTTGTAGAGGCGTACTGTATACGCCCACATTTCAGACCGATTAAACACAGGGCGTATTGCAATACGCCCCTACTAAGCTAAAATGGCCAGACCATGTCGATGGCTCGCATGAGCCATCCGGGTTTTTGTTTGTCACTGATGGCACCTAAACCGGAATATTCTATTTTTGCATCGGCGATCACGGTGGACAGCACGATATTGCCCGGCCCAACGTCTTCGGGCCGAATAATGCCTTTGACGGAAATATATTCTTTTTCCTGGTTAATCAGCACCTCTCGCCGTCCCTTAATCGCCATGTTACCGTTGGCATAAACCAGGGTGACAATTGCAGTCACTTCTGCAGTCAAACTGCCGCTTCTGCTGGTTGCACCGTCTCCATCGAATTCATTTGAAAAGGTCGTGCCAGCCCCAAGCCCCGGTAAGGTATTTGCCGAGGTACCGAAAAAAGCGCTTGTTGCGGTTGAAAAAGTCGAGCTACGACCTGTCTTAGTGGTCGCATCTTTTGAACCTTGGGCATTTTCAACAATCTTTACGGTGACAATGTCGCCCACAAAACCGGCTTTTGCATCCTGAAAAAAATAACTCCTGGATTGATCGCCATGCCAAAGCGACCCGGTATTTCGCACACGCTGACGATTATGTAGTTCCTGCGCCCGTGTCAGGGCGATGGCCATGTCGTCATCTTCCTCGGCAGCAGCTTCTTTCAGCGATGTTTGATCAACCACCTGAATCGCGCCCGAATAACAGCCCGAAAAGAGGAATGTCATGAAAAACAGGAAAAAGAGCATCCCAATGGTCATTTGATGCTGCTCCTGCTGCATGCGTTATTCTCCCCCCATCGAAGCCACACGTACCTGTGCCGGACCGATGACCTTTGCCATGACTGTTTTTCTTGAATCGAGATTGACCACTTTGATCAAAGCGCCCAGAAGACCGTCTTCTTTTGCTAAACCGGTCGTTGCAATAGAGAGTCCCCCTATTTTCAGGCTCAGGACAATGCGATCCCCTCTCAGAATGATCGGGTTTTCTTCGATGCGATCCGTCCGTATTGCCTGCCCCATTCTGAGGGCGCGTTTCATTCTTTTGCCGACCAGACGGCCAGGATCACTTGCGTAAGGGGTTTCCCGATTTTTTACTCTAATGGTTTGAATGCTCAAATCCCCTTTTTCAATGACATGGTGACGCTTTAAGGGATGGGTGACGACGACCACTTTTTGCAGACGGGCAATGTCGGCAAGCACCCATTGCACAAAAATGCGTCCTTGTGGCGGCTGCGTTGTTAAAGCGAAAAGCACTCGCCCAAGCAGTTTTTCCAATTTTGCCGGTCGGATGTGCGTGACTTTCCCCGGAAAGAATTGCATTGCCCCATTTGCCGGTTTCAAGGTGGCAATCTCGATTTCAGAAGGCTTCAGTGAAAGGGCTTCGGCAACGTAATCATTGAGCCGGGCCGAAATTTTTTCGTATGACGTGACTGCATTCGCGTTCTCTACTCCCACGAAATAGGGGAAAGAAAGAGAAAACAGTATGGCCAAAATAAAGGATTTCATTGTTTTACCGTTTTAAGTTATTGGCGATGCCCATCATTTCGTCAGAAGTTTGAATGGCTTTTGAATTAAGTTCGTAAGCCCTTTGGGCGACGATCATGCTGACCATTTCTTCCGCAATATTGACATTGGAACCTTCAAGCGCCCCTTGCAGCAGGGTGCCCAGGCCATCCAGGCCAGGTGTGCCGGTGGTGGGTGTACTCGAAGCCGCTGTTTCCTGATAGAGGTTTTTTCCCAGACTGTTCAGACCTGAGGGATTGATGAAACGGGCAAGTTCGATGGTCCCCACAACTGTTGGTGCGGTGCTGCCTGCGGCTAAAGCGTTGACGTCCCCATCTGAATCAATCGTTAAGGTTTGAGTATTGATGGGAACTGAAATGTTTGGCAGCATGGGATAGCCTTCTGCGGTGACGACATTACCTTCACTGTCCATTTTAAAAGAACCGTTTCGGGTATAAGCCGTTGTGCCGTCGGGCAGGCTGACTTGAAAAAACCCTTCTCCCTCAATGGCAAGATCCAGCGGATTGCTTGTCTCCTGAAAATCGCCCTGCTTAAAGGTTCGATGCACGGAAACAGCCCGCACGCCTGATCCGAGCTGGATACCGACCGGTGTGGTACCGACTTCGGTGATTGTGCCGGGGGCTTTTACAGTGTGATAGAGCAAGTCCTGAAAATTCCAGCTGCTCTTTTTAAAACCCACTGTCGAAACATTGGCCAAGTTGTTTGCAATGACCTCAACGGTCAACTGTTGTGCGGCCATGCCTGTGCTTGCAACGGATAATGCTCGTATCATAAAAAACCTCCAAGTTCGAGCCCGCCCCCCCTTACCCCCCCCCCCGTTAAAACAGGGG
>CAZRYI010000081.1:0-8164 GCA_964604255.1 uncultured Nitrospirota bacterium | reverse complement strand
AGGTCTGACAAGTTACGCTCTGAAGGAAAAATTGTACATTGATGTTCCTCATGAGAAGGTCTCACAATTGCTGGATACACAAATACACCGATTAAGAAAGCACTTTGGCCAGGAGCAAATTGTTGTACGCCAAGGGGATCATATCAAGCTGAATTTGAAATATTTCTGGATTGATGTGCTTGAATTTGAAGATCTGGGAAAACGTAAAGTCACAAGAGAGAATGCACCAGAGATCGCAATGCGCTTGCAGAAATTATACAAAGGCGAATATTTACCTGACGATGATGACTTAGATGTGGGCGCGCAACGTGAACGCTATCGAAATATGTATTTAGGCACTTTGTTTAAATGTATCGACCAGATGCAGGAAAAATCAGATGTTTCTGTGACAATTTGTCAGAACGCGCTTGTTCTGGAGCCCTTGTCGGAACCACTCTACCGCAAATTGATGTTGATTTATCTATCGCAGGGTAATCGAGATATGGCAGAGACAACATTAGGTCAGTGTCGCATGATGATCAAACACCATCTCGACACGACACTCTCCAATGAAACCTTGTCTTTGCTGAAAAACAACTAAAAGGGCACCTCCAAACGGGAGGTGCCCTAAGAAAAATCCGACTATTCCGTTGCGGTTGGGTCGTAGGGGATGTCCCAATTTGGCCCGAATAGATAGTCCACTCCCGGCATGACCGTATAGGCATCTACGCCTAAAAAAGCGAGCGGAGCGACCGCATCTAACTCAAAGGTCTTCACCGCGACATGCTTAAACCACGCGACTTTTTTGGGGTGTAGTTGACCGGTTTCGACATTGACCAGGGTATGGTAGTGAATAAAACCACGCGTGTAATATTTTAGGGCCTTTGCTTCGGTCCAATGATCAATCACTGTCTCCATCGCATAGAGTAAAGCACCGTCACCTGCATCGCTGGACCAAAAACTCTCGGCACCAAAAGGCCCGGTATTCACATGTTTACCGAGAAAACGATTTTTACCGATTTTTAGCCAACTGTGCCCCGGGACATCTGATTCTCCATTGGGGCCATCAGGGGGACCTGCAAAATAATAGCGTCCATGGTGTAATTTAATCGTAATCCCGTGGATAAATTCCCGTGATGATTTTTCATGTGCATATGTATTTGTGCTAAAGCTTACGATGGGGAGCATGATCAAAAACATCATTACACAAACATTTTGTTTCCTGAAATTCATCATGTCTTTTTCTCCTTTAATATCCGAATACGCTGATCACAATGTTTCTAAGCTCAGGTTCAACTGAACTCCCAAAGAATAGCTGATCAGCCTTACCTATCACTGACACTGGATTTGCTTTTAAAATACCAAGCATAATCAACAAGATAGAAATACGATTAAAGGATTAAATTTATACGGCGCACAATAGGTAAGGTTAGGAAGGCATAAGCTTCCACAAACCAAACCAACAACCAAAATTTTGTTCTAAAGCCTAGACCTTAAATATCTTATCGCCCGATTTTCTGCCCAATAACTCGCTTGCCAGGGTACTGCACCTTCGACAAATCCGACATGACCGCCTTGCGCTGACAGTTCAAGATCCAGAAATTTTGACTGTTGAATTTGCTGCATTGGTAGTGCATCGCCTGGTAAAAAAGGGTCGTCATTTGCGTGTAGGATGAGGGTTGCACATCGAATATCGTTGATGAAATATCTTGCGCTACAGGACTGCCAATAGGCTTCTGCGCCACTGAAATGATGGATGGGTGCAAAGAGGCGGTCTTCAAAATCAATATAGGACGTAATTTGCTGCACAAGGGCCCGATCAATCAAGCCCGGATAGATGGCCTCTTTTTCCAGGAGTTTTTGTTTTAAAGTTGGCAGAAAGTTTTTGCCGTAGATTTTTCCGAATCCTGAATCAATTCTGTGGGCGGCAATGCCAAGATCAAAAGGCACAGAAATCGCCACCGCAGCCCGCACCAAAGATTCAGCTTTTGTTCCCATTTCACCAAGCCACTTTAACAACACGTTACCGCCCAGAGAAAAACCAACAACAAAAAGCGGGGCTTCAGCATATCGCTCACGCAACTTGCCAATTACCCAGTCGAGGTCACTTGTTTCCCCCGAATGATAAAAACGGCGCTGACGATTCATTTCACCACTACAGGATCTGAAATTAAGCGCCACGCCTCGCCACTGCAATTGCGCCACGTTTTTCAACATACCCAGCATATATTTCGCCTGAGATGAACCTTCCAATCCGTGCAGAAACAGAACCGTCGGCATCTCATCGCCCCTGCCATTTTCAGCAAAAGGCTCCAGAAAATCGAGGTCAAGAAAGTCATCATCTTCAGTTTGCCAACGCTCGCGCCGAAGTGGCAGTGAGGGGGTATCACCAAAATACTTTCGCCAAATCGTTTGCAGATGACGATTTCGGCACCACCATGCGGGAACAAAGCTGTTGTTTGAATCGGGATTCATGCTTTTCTTCTGAGGGCTTTTTTAAAAAGGGCTTTGGTGTATGCGAAGTAAAATTTCAATGCACTTTTTAGACGATAATAAAAAACAAGATCCAGTAAATCTGCCAGACTGAAGGATTTCAAAGCCACAATCATGAGATCCACTTTCTCATCGTCCGCTTCCCGGTAAATCTTTCTGGTGAGCTGTTCTGAAACAATCCATTTAATACCGCTCAAACGCCGCATCTTTGTTTGATAGTTTTGGAAGTGATTGTGCTGAGCATTGCCAAGTCGATTGCTCACTTGCTGCGCTGCAATGCGACCACTCATCATGGCGTGACGAATGCCCTCAAAGGTGAGCGGGTTGACCGTCGAAACTGCATCACCAATCGCAATGATATTTTTTTCATAATAACGATCACGTTGATGGGTGGTATAAGAAAGCGTTTTGCCATGTTGATCTAGAATGTCGATTGCGTCGGTTTGGAGGACTTCCGACATCAAACGATCCAGATAAAACCGGAATCCTTTTTCAGAAGGCACCACTTGTTCGTTTGGATAATTTCGCCCCACACCCACTTTAAGGCGATTGTCTGCCATCGGAAAAATCCAGGCATACCCTTGCGGCATCCATTTTTGCCCGATAAAAAAGCTGAGGCAGTTAGCATGTTGTTGGTAAACCTTTTTCGGCACTGCTACAAGAAATTCAATACCTTTGCCAACAATGGCCTGTTGGTCTCGTGGAGGCCCCCCTGCAAGCACCTTCCGTTCTGAGCCAGTGGCATCGACCAGGACTTTCGTTTTGAAATATTCAATGATGTGCGTGTCCGTTTTTTTAAGCGCAACACGCGTACACCCGTCTTTTTCCTCATGACGATGATAAGACCAGCCGAGCAATAAGGCGCTGCCATTGTTGATTGTTTCATCCGCTAAAAAAGTGCGGAGTTTGCAAAAATCAAAGACAATGGCAATTGTTTTGTCCGACCGCCACACATGCTGATCATGCGAAGAAGCAATGCTGATTTGTGTACAGAAGGCCCCGACAACGCTATTCGGGAGATCAAAGGTGTTTAAGGTTTCAAGTGTTGAGCCACCACTTGAAAAATCATTGGCAGCAAAATCCTTTGCACCTTCCACCAGCAAGACCTTCAGGCCTGCCGCAGAGAGTTCACGCGCACAAGCCCCCCCTGCTGGCCCCGCACCAATGATCACCACATCATATTGTTGCATCGTATCTTTATTACCCCGATATACCCCGTCTAAAATCCGGGCAAAGATAACACGAGATCCCATCTCTTGCCATAAAACGCTTAGAAATTGGGCGGGTTTTTCAGTAAAATCTGCCCCCCTTGCAAAGCCAAAAAACCACAGATATAATCCCCGCCATGACTCAGAAAAAGTTCGGCGCTGCTCCTGCAATCATCACGCGAAGGCACTTCCTCCGCTTCGCCTCCGCCGGACTTGCCATCCCTTTTTTGTCAGACCGAGCTGAAGCCGCAACTTTGTTTATGAAGCGTTTTCTGGCGCGTCCTCCCAAAAATACGCCTTTCATTACATCCAACGATGATTTTTACATCGTCCAGTATTCCGGGCCGGAAACGGTGAATGTTAATCAATGGTCGCTTCGCATGAGCGGCAAAGTGAGAAAACCGCTATCCCTTAACTATGACGATATTCGTGAGCGACCCGCCATGGAGCAAATGGTGACTTTGCAGTGTATCGACAATGTCGTAGCAGGAGATCAAATCAGCAACGCGACCTGGAAAGGCATTTCTCTTCGCAAACTCCTGGAAGAAGCGGAACCGCTCTCCAACGCGGAGGATCTGGCCCTTTTTGGCGCAGACGACTATTCGGACAGTTTTCCCGTCAATCGTGGCATGGAATACGATGTGATGCTGGCCTACGAAATGAACGGCGTGCCACTGGATAAAAATCACGGCTTTCCGCTTCGGGCCATTGTGCCGGGGATTTACGGCATCAAGAATGTCAAATGGCTGAAGGAAATTGAACTGACGGCCTATGACTACAAGGGCTACTGGCAGAAAAAAAGCTGGACCGACCGGGGCACCATCAAGGTCAGTTCCCGCATTGACGATCCCGGCGCTTACAATACTCTGGTGGATGGTTATACCCTGCGCGGCCTTGCTTTTTCGGGTTACAACAGCATCGGCCGGGTGGAGCTGACTTTTGATGGCGGAGAAACCTGGGTGCCTGCCAATCTCGAAAAGACGCCCTCTCCCTACACCTGGGTTTTTTGGCATTATGTCTGGAAAAAACCCAAACCCGGTAGTTATCAGATCACTGTCCGAGCCACCGACAAAATCGGCCGCAAACAAAGTGACTTCGTCGCCAGGGCCTTTCCCAACGGCACATCGGGCCTGCACTCCGTCATCGCCTTTGTCGATTGACAGGGGTTTTGCCCGGCAGGACACCTCTGTAATTGCGGAAAAACCAACCTGACATGTCCACAAATAAAAACCTCAAACCCTGGGAATTCTGGATTGACCGGGGCGGCACTTTTACCGATCTCATTGCACGCTGTCCCGATGGCAAACTACGCAGCCATAAACTGCTTTCCGAAAACCCGGAACACTATCAGGACGCTGCCATTCAGGGTATTCGCGACCTGATGTCTCTTAGGGCGAATGAAACAATCCCTGCCGATACCATTTCAATGGTTCGCATGGGAACGACGGTTGCCACTAACGCGCTTCTGGAAAGAAAAGGAGAGCGGACACTTCTGGCAATCACCCAGGGATTTCGGGATGTTTTACGCATTGGCGAGCAATGTCGGCCTCGTCTTTTTGACCGGGAAATCATTCTGCCGGAATTGCTCTACGAACAAGTCATTGAAATTGACGAAAGTATCAGCGCAAGGGGGGAGGTACTCAAAACCCCGAATCTTGATGCACTCCGAGCAAAACTTCAGGCCGTTTTTAATGAGGGCATTCGGGCGATTGCGATTGTCTGCCTTCATGCCTACCGCTATCCGATACATGAAAAAGGTGTTGCAGCACTTGCGCGGGAGATCGGTTTTACTCAGGTTTCAACAAGCCATGAGACGAGTCCCCTGATTAAACTCATCGGACGCGGTGATACCACGGTGGTGGATGCCTATCTTTCACCCATCCTGCGTCGTTACGTGGCTCAGGTTTCGGCGGCGCTCGGTGATACACCCCTGTTCTTTATGCAATCCAATGGCGGACTCACGACCGCCGACTCTTTTTGCGGCAAAGACGCCATTTTATCGGGTCCTGCGGGTGGGCTGGTCGGCGCGGCTTTGAGTGCAAAAGAGGCTGGTTTTGATCAAATCATCACCTTCGATATGGGCGGTACTTCAACCGACGTTGCCCACTATGCCGGTGAATACGAACGCACATCCGAATGCCGGATAGCCGGTGTGCAAATGCGCGCGCCAATGATGCAGGTGCATACCGTTGCGGCAGGCGGCGGATCTATTTGCAGTTTTGACGGCAGTCGTTTCAGGGTCGGGCCGGATTCCGCTGGCGCAGTGCCCGGCCCGGCCTCTTACCGGCGTGGCGGCCCACTCACCATTACGGATTGTCATTTGATGCTGGGCAGGCTGCAAGCCGATTTTTTCCCCAAACTCTTCGGCCCAAAACAGGATCAAGCCCTGGATGTGGACATCGTGCGGAAAAAATTCGCCTCACTTTCAAAACGTATCGAAAAGGAAGCCGGATTCAAGCGTTCGTCCATCGAAATGGCAGAAGGATTTTTGAAAATCGCCACGCAAAACATGGCCAATGCCATCAAAAAAATCTCCGTCCAACAAGGCCACGATGTCACCACTTACATCCTCGCAGCCTTCGGCGGGGCTGGCGGACAACATGCCTGCAAGGTCGCCGACCTGCTCGGCATGAAGACCGTTTTTATCCACCGCTTTGCCGGACTGCTCTCAGCTTATGGCATCGGGCGAGCCGATCAGCGTTTGCTGCACATCGCATCTATCGAAACACCGCTTCAAGAAGGTTTAATGCCTCGGCTCTGTGAAAAATTTGAGGAATTGGCGGATGAAGGGCGTGCTGAGATGGGGTCGCAAGGCATTGCCGCAGATCGCATCCTCCTCATTAAAAAACTTGAGCTCAAAGTCAGCGGAACCGATACGGCATTCAGCATTGATTTCGGGTCCATACCGGAAATGTGTGCTGCATTTGAAAAAAATTACTTGCGCCGTTTCGGATTTACCCTCTCTTCTTTAAAGCTGGTTGTTGAAAGTCTGTCCCTTGAAGTCATCGGCCAAGCACAAACTGAAGACATCAAAACAGCTTCTGAAAAACAGTTCGAGGGCGACGCAAAACCACAAGGTTTTGTGCAAGCCTATTTTGATGATCCGTATGATGCCACCCCTGTTTTTGAGCGTGAGGCTCTAAGACCTGCAACCATCATCGTCGGCCCGGCCATCATTTGTGATGCTTTTTCAGCGACAATTGTTGAACCCGACTGGTGTGCTCAAAGCACTCAGGAAGGCGACCTGATTTTAAAACGCAGCAAAGCGCTGCCCAGCTCTTACGCCATCGGAACCGCTTGTGATCCGGTGATGCTGGAGGTCTTTAATAATCTCTTCATGTCGATTGCGGAACAGATGGGTCACACCCTGCAACTGACCGCCTCTTCCGTCAATATCAAAGAGCGGCGTGATTTTTCATGCGCGCTTTTTGATGCCAGGGGCAATCTCGTCGCAAATGCCCCTCACATGCCGGTTCATCTGGGTTCGATGAGCGAATCTGTCCGGGCCGTCATCAACAACAATCGGGGTCAAATTCACCCTGGTGATGTCTTTGCTTTAAATGATCCCTACAACGGCGGTACTCACCTGCCGGATGTCACGGTCATTACGCCGGTTTTTAATGAAAAGCAGATGCTCTTTTTTATCGGAAGTCGCGGACACCATGCCGATATCGGCGGCATCAGCCCCGGCTCAATGCCATCCGACAGTCGCGTACTTTCAGAAGAAGGTGTGCTTCTGAAAAACCTGAAACTGGTTTCAGGAGGGATTTTTGATGAAGCCGGGGTTTTGTCACTTCTCACAAACACAAGCTATCCCGCACGCAATGCAAAACAAAACATTGCCGACTTACGCGCTCAAATCGCCGCCAATCAAAAGGGTGTTTTTGAACTGGAAAAGCTGGTCGCCTGCTTCGGCATCAAAACAGTTCGTGCCTACATGCAGCACGTTCAAACAAATGCAGAGGAAGCCGTGCGTCGAGTGATAGCGACGCTCAAAAACGGCAGTTTCAGCTATGCTCTGGACAATGGCAGTGTCATCAAAGTGGCAATCAGTATCGACAAGCAAAAGCGCGAAGCCTTCATTGATTTCAGTGGCACCAGTCGGCAGCAAACAAACAATTTTAATGCCCCCACATCCGTCACCCGCGCGGCGGTATTGTATGTGTTTCGCTGCCTGGTGGATGACGATATCCCGCTCAATGAAGGCTGCCTCAAACCCATCAAAATCCACATTCCGGCAGGCTCCATGCTGGCCCCGGTTTATCCGGCGGCAGTCGTCGCGGGCAATGTCGAAACCTCACAGGCCCTTTGCGATGCCCTGTTTGGTGCACTGGGGGTGATGGCGGCGGCGCAAGGCAGCATGAACAATCTGACTTTTGGCAATGTCGATTATCAATATTATGAAACCCTCTGTGGTGGTGCGGGTGCAGGCCCCGGTTTTCATGGGGCATCTGCCGTACACACGCACATGACCAACAGCCGCC
>CAZRYI010000080.1:0-8220 GCA_964604255.1 uncultured Nitrospirota bacterium | reverse complement strand
CGCGTCATTCTTGTAGGGGGATTGGCCTTGCACTACTACGGCATGGAAGACCGCAGCACCATTGATATAGACGCAGAAGTAGACGGTGATTTAGAAGGGTTGTTTAATTTTTTGAAATCCCGAAAAATACCCTCGGATTTAAGTGAAAATATCTCGGGCTGGTCGGTTGTGGCGATGCCGCTCGGATACCGTGATCGCGTGACAAGCGTGTTTCAGTCCGAATATTTGGAAGTGAATATTTTGGCACCGAACGATTTTGTCATCTCAAAACTCCGCCGTTTCAGCGAAGAAGATATCGAAGATGCCTTATTTGTGGTCAAAAAATACGACCTGAAAAAGAAAGATATTTCGGATTCAGCGGAGTCCGCGATAAAACATTCAATCAAAGATACAGCACTGTTTCTTTTTAAGAAAAACATCGATCTATTCATAAAAAAATTGGACGCGTCCCCAGTAACGTGAGGGAGTCTCTTTCAAAATGATGACAAAATCCCACTCCTTTTCCATCCACATCTTCGTTGCCGACGGCGACCCGGACGGATCACATGGAAAAACAGGTCGGGACAAATTCTTAAGGCGATACAAGAGGCACTTTCAGAAAACTAAAAGACACCTTTTCTCATAATCTATACTGTGTTTGGAGATAAACTTTTGGAAAAAGGCAAGCGTTACGATGTTTCTGGTTTAGTTGAGGCGCAGTACGAACCCGGTTCAAATGATAAAGTTTTGCGCAACTTATTAGGGATAAAAGACGTTAAAACAATTGATCGAATGGAAGCCAACGCATTAGCAGCGACGACCGATGCTTTAATTCGGAAATACGATCAAAAACATCAATTTTCAGCCACGGACATTTCCAATTTTCACAAAGCCTGGCTTGGAAATATTTACCAATGGGCTGGCCATTATCGAAAGGTGAATATCAGCAAAGATGATTTTACCTTCGCAATGGCTGAACAAGTACCAAACCTGATGAATACGCTACAGAATGATCAACTTGAGAAATATACGCCATGTGTTTTTAAGGAAAAAGACCAGATCGTAAAGGCACTCGCAGAAGTCCACACGGAACTCGTACTTATCCACCCCTTTAGAGAAGGCAATGGTCGCTTAGCACGTTTACTCTCAACGCTAATGGCCTTACAGGCGAATTACCCATTGCTTAATTTTGAAATATTAAGCAATGGAAAAAAGCAACACTACTACATGGCTGTGCAAGCAGGAATGGATCGGAATTATGATCCCATGGAAAAATTATTTGCTGAGATTATTGAGAATTCGCTTTCTTCTTCTGAGAAGGATAGGCAATAGCTCGGCGGGTTGTTTCTAAGATATTTTGTGAAATGCTTGTAATAATTTCTCCCGTCTCAATGGCCGTTGAGCTGGAAACATTTATGACAAGGGCATCAAAATATTTTTGGGCATCCTTTAGATAGGGATTGGTTTCTAAGAGCGATTTATTGGACAATGCGTAACCTCAATTTGTTATTAAAACTCACTCTGCAAGTATAAGAATATATTGTGTTATTTTCAAATTCCCAATTAGGATTGAAAACACTGTGCATCATCTTCGTTGCCGATGGCGACCCGGACGGCTTACGCATGATCGAAGGTCTCAATTATGTATCACAGACGGTATGGCGTTTTAATGTAAAAACGTTTTAATGCTATACTGACGGCAGATCTCAGGAGGCGATATGATGGCAATACAAAGCAAACGGGCCACAATCTACCTAGACCCGGACTTACACAAAGCACTGCGGATGAAATCCGTCGAAACATCCAGATCTCTGTCGGCACTGGTCAACGATGCCGTGCGAGAAGCGCTCACCGAAGACGCAGACGACATCGCAGCCTTTGAAGCTAGAGCCGCTGAACCCACAATCAGTTATGATCAAATGCTCAAGCGATTAAAAAAAGATGGCCGAATATAGCGTCTACTTCAAAACCTCGGTCGAAAAAGACTTTAGTGGCATTCCCAAAAAAGATCTCAAGAAAATACTCGACCGAATTACTTTACTCAGCAGTGAGCCAAGACCTGTGGTTTGTGAGAAGCTGAGCGGACAAGAACGATATCGAATCCGTCAAGGAAGCTACCGTATTCTTTACACCATTCAAGATAAAATTTTGACGGTTTGTATTGTAAAAGTCGGCCATCGTAAAGATATTGATCGCTAAACTGAATTCAAAAATGAATGCATAATAATACCGTCACAGAATTTAAATAAAACCTTTTAGAGGAGAAACATGGCACTCAAATATTATGTGGTCTGGGTGGGTCGAGAACCCGGTGTTTTTACAAAATGGTCTGATGCAAAAAAACAGGTGGATCGCTTCCCACAAGCCAAATATAAATCCTTCCCCACAAAAAAGCAGGCCGATGCTGCTTACTCAGCAGGTTGGGGGGCAAACCCTCCAGCGCGGAGCACTCAATCAAGATCAAAGGCAACATTAAAAAAAACGGCTGAGAGTGAAGCTTCATCCACCAAGCAATTTGACGTTTCAATTTATTGTGATGGCGGCTGCGAGCCCAACCCTGGCGAAGCGGGTTCGGGACTTGTCGTTTATGATAAAGGCCATTTGAGTGAACTCTGGTACGGACTTTACAATCCTAAAGGCACGAACAACACCGCAGAATTAAACGCCTTGCATCAATCCTTGCTGATTGCGAAAAAAGAAATTGCGGATGGCAAGTCGGTTCAAATTCTTTGCGATTCACAATATGCAATCAATTGCGTCACGCTGTGGGCTTTTTCCTGGCGGGAAAAAGGATGGAAGCGAAAAACAGCGGGAGACATTAAAAACCTGGCACTGATCCAGGAAGCCCATGCTTTGTATGAAACAATAGGAAACGAGCTCGTGGTTTCACATGTGAAAGCTCACATCGGCATTGAAGGCAATGAGCTGGCGGATCGCATGTCTATTTTTGGCATAAACCAGCGAAGCACTGCTTTTTGCCAATACACGGCAGCACTTGATATTCAGCAAATATTGAGTCTCAGGGCAGGTTGAATGCGTGTCATTGATGACGATGTTCCAAGGGGCGTTCATACAGACAAACCCGCACAATGGCCTGAAGACCAGGCCCATTGAAAATTGTATCCACCCAGCCAACCGGTCACATCCAACACTTCCCCAATAAAATAGAGGCCGGGCACCGCCTTACTTTCAAAACTTTTTGACGAAAATTCCTTTGTATCCACCCCGCCTACAGTGACCTCTGCAATGCGATATCCACCCGTGCCGGAAGGAATGACAGTCCACTCCTGGAAATGCGCACGAATCGCCGCAATTTCTTGTTGATTATATTGTTTGATAGGTTTGTTGTCGGCGATTAAATCAAGCCACTGCCCGGCGAGCCGTTTTGTGAGTTGCTCCGACAACAGGGTTTTAAGCATTGCAGTGGGACGCTGTAAGCGCCAATCGGCCATTTTTTGTGCCAAATCAATATCGGGCAGCAGATTGATTTTCAGTTGCTCTCCCGGATGCCAGTAGTTCGATATTTGCAAAATCGCCGGTCCGCTCAAACCTTTGTGGGTGATCAGCATGGCCTCGCGGAATGTTTGCCCCTGACAAGACAGCGTAACCTGCGTCGCACTGCCGGAAAGCCCTGTGATTTTTTTTAAATCCGGCGCATCCAAATTCAGCGAAACCAGTGCGGGGCGACAGGGTGTGACATTGAGACCAAAGTACCTGGCGCATTGATAGCCAAAATCACTGGCACCGATTTTTGGGTAGGACAAACCACCCGTCGCAATCACAAGCGATTGACATTTTAGTTCTCCCAAAGTCGTTTGAAGTGTGAACTGATCCTGTTTTTCAATTTTTTTAATGTGGCAGTTCATTTTTATTTCAACTTGGCCCAATCGGCATTCCGCCAACAACATATTCAAGATCTCGCTGGATCGCCCGGAACAAAAGAGTTGTCCCAGGGTTTTTTCGTAGTAGCGAATCTTGTGTGTTTCCAGCAGGGCAATGAAATCTTCGGGGCCAAAACGACTGAGTGCGGATTTGCAAAAATGCGGATTTTGAGAAAGATAGTTTTCGGCTTCAACGCTCAGATTCGTAAAATTGCAGCGTCCACCGCCCGAAATGAGGATTTTTTTTCCTATCGTCGTTGCATGATCCAGTAGCAGGACAGATTGTCCTCGCTGTCCCGCAGTGAGCGCACACATCAATCCCGCCGCACCTGCACCAATGATGATGACATCTTTTTCTTTTGAGAAAGGTATTTTGGGGGCAGACATTTAATCACGAGAAAATAAAAAGGCAATATAGCGGCAACAATGTGCGAAAGGCAAGGTGCAAGCTATCTCCTTTTATCCAGAGATCAATCACAAAATACTTGCCTCCTGATCTTCTCTTTCGATAGAGTGATGCCCCGATAAACACTTGAAAAATAGGACAAACGATCTGTGACAAAAGCAAATAGCCTCAGTATCAAATGTGCGGTTGCCATCTCAACTGCCGGTGGTTTGGGTTATTTCCCGCTTTTTCCAGGCACCATCGGGAGTTTACTCGGCCTGCTTCTCTATTACCCGCTTCGACATTTATCCCTTCCGGTTTATTTGGTTTTTCTCGTCCTTCTCTTTGGCATCGGGGTCTACAGTTCCAGCCTTTCGGAGTCCTTTTTTAAGAAGAAGGACAGTGGTCATATTATTATCGACGAGATCCATGCCATGTTTGTGATCTCTTATTTTATCCCGCAAACGCTTATTTGGTGGATTGCCGGTTTCATTGTTTTTCGGTTTTTTGATATTAAAAAACCCTATCCCATTCGCAAATTTGAATACCTGCCTTCGGGCTGGGGTGTGATGGTGGATGACTTCATTGCTGCGCTCTACGCACTTGCCCTGCTTCACTTGATCAAGCTGGGTCTTGAGTTGGGGGGATGGCCCATTGCCTAGCCCTGACATTCAGAAAAAAAATCTCGAGACAGAGATTGGTATCCTACTTTCTGCTCGGGGCAAAAAAATTGCCCTTGCGGAATCGTGTACAGGCGGACGCATTGCGAGTCGTTTGACAGCCCTTGCGGGAAGTTCCATCTATTTTGAATCAGGCTGTGTCACCTATAGCAACGCATCAAAAACACGGCTACTTGGTGTTTCAGCTCAGTTAATTAAAAAAAAAGGTGCTGTTTCCCGGGAGGTTGCGCTTGCGATGGCAGAGGGCATTCGTGTTCGGGAAGGCGTTGATTTCGGACTGGCGATAACGGGTATTGCAGGGCCCGGAGGCGGCAGTTCTGAAAAACCAGTCGGACTTGTCTACATTGCCTTGGCTGATGAGAACCAGACTGAGGTTGCCGAACACCATTGTTGTGGCAACCGTGAAACGATACAGGATGCCGCCACAACAATGGCCCTGGAAATGTTGCTCGACAAGCTGTGTTCAAGTGATTGAAAATGATCTGTTGACACAAAAAACATAGAAACGACTTGAAAACGAAAGGGTTTTTAAAATGCTGAAACATATTGTGATGTGGCAACTGAGAGAGGACGCAGCAGAAAAAGACTTGGGAAAAAATGCGGCAGAGCTCAAAGAAAAACTGGAGGCCCTCATGGGGAAGATTCCCGGCTTACTCAAACTGGAAGTGGCTTATGACCTTTCAGTTTCTTCCGATATCGTGCTTTACAGCGAACTTGAAAACCATCAAACCTTGGCAAGTTATCAAGCCCATCCAGAACATCAGGCCGTCATTCCTCTTGTAAAATCACTCTGTACAGCGCGACGTGTGGTGGATTATGAGGTTTAGCCGGTGACTTTTTTATGGCAGTAAAACCTGGGAACAAAAAAGCGCCCGCTCAAAACATTTGAGCGGGCGCTTTTGACAAGACAAACTGGAAGCATAGACCGGCTATTTACATTCCTGCTTTAATTTTCCCTCATCCGAGGTGATGGACTTTTCTCTATTTTTATGCTAAAACGAGAGGAATATTTACAATGAAACTAACTTATTTTTTTAAATCCAAGCTTTTTTAGTTGTTGAATAAATTTATTCTCAACACTTCTCACTTAAAATTTACCAGGAGAGCGCATTGATGAAACAGATCAAACAGACTTTAATGATTGTACTTTTGTTCATATTCATGGCAACACACGCCCAAGCGCGACAAACCTTGCCAGACGGTTTGGGCTACCGAAGCATCGATTCAAACGAAGCAAGCAGCCCAGCAGTTTTTAGCGTAGATGACATTTCCGCAACAGGAACGCAAGAACTACTCGATGATGACGACAACGCAGCCGATGTCCCCATTGGCTTTACCTTTAATTTTTATGGAGTGGACTACACAACACTCAGTATTGGCTCAAACGGTTACTTGTTTTTTGGCCCAAATACAGACGATGAATACAACTCGAATAACCTGCCCATCCCGCAAGCCGGCGATCTTGATGGATGGCAAGAACCGCCCTTTATCGCACCCTGGTTTGATGACTTAGATCCGGAACCAAATGGCGACCCCATCTATTGGGAAACACGTGGCACAGCGCCGGACCGGGAGTTTATCGTGCAATACAAAGTCCCTCATATTGGCAACAATACCGAAGCCCTCGATTTTAATGTGACCTTATTCGAGGGAAATAATGACATCCGTTTTCAATACACAGACGCTACGACGAGCGATCCAGGCTCCAGCAATGGCATCAGCGCAACCGTCGGTATTCAAGGCACTGATACGGCTGGCACGAACTATCAAGCAAACGAAGGCTTGCTAAGCGACAACCTGGCCATTCTTTTTTCACCGCCGAGCGGCCCCTTTGTAGGCATCAATCCCTCAAATAAAACGGACAACTCCGGTGCAACAGTGACGCATGACATCACTGTTTTCAACAATACGGGTGCAGATCAGGATTTTAACATTACGCTTTTGCCTGGCAACCTCTGGAGCACAAGTGCCCCAAGTACAACGGGGATCATCTCCGATGGTGACTCCGTAAGCTTTGAGCTTGATGTCGTCATTCCAGCACTCACCGATTTGCCACCGCTCTCTGATCAAACAACAGTCCAAATTTCGGGGAACGGTTTCAGAGCAATTCAGAATATTCACACCCAGAGCTTTCCCGGTCGGCGCTTCACCCATGACGCAGATCGAAGTTCCAGCGATCCCAGCATCGCAGGCGATGGCAGCCGCATTGCTTTTGAGTCCAATTCCGATCTTATCACGGGGGGAAATGCCGATTTTGGCGACGAAATATTTCTCATCAATCGCGATGGCACAGGTTTGTTACAACTCACGAATGCCAAGAGGCCCTCAAGCAACCCCAGTATTTCAGAAGACGGTAGCCGAATTGCCTTTGAGTCCACTGCCAATTTAACGGGCGAAAATTCGACAAACCGGAACCAGATTTTTGTGATCAACAGTAATGGCACCGGCTTGAAACAATTGACCAATGACGCAAGTCGTGGTTCCAGCAACGCAAGTCTTTCGAGTGATGGCAGTCGTGTGGCTTTTGTATCAACCGCTGATCACACGGGGGGAAATTCAACATTTCAGACTCAGGTTTTTGTGATCGACAGTGATGGCACCGGTCTGAAACAATTAAGCAGTCATGAATTCCGATCTTCGGGAGATGCAAGTCTTTCCGGGGATGGTAGCCGCATTGCTTTTGAGTCGGATGCTGATCACACCGGGGGAAACCCAACAAACCGGACCCAGATTTTTGTGATCGACAGTGACGGCACAGGCTTGGTCCAACTCACAAATGACACCATTGAGGGCTCCTTTGATGCAAGCCTTTCTAACGATGGCAGCCGTGTCGCTTTTGACTCTGACGCTGATTTAACGGGTGGAAATCCAGATAACAGAAACTATGTCTTCGTCATGAATACGGACGGAACGGCCTTAACGCAAATCGCCCAAGGCTGGGATGCGAGCCTTTCTGCCGACGGCAGTCGTGTGGCCTTTGAAACACCAGCTGACTATGTTGGCATCATGAACAGCGACGGCACAGGACCTTTGACTGAATTTACACATGTTCCAGATGCCGACGACCCGAGCCTCTCTTCAAATGGTGCATTCCTGGCTTTTGAAGGTGACTTTGACATCACCGACGGCACAGATCAGATTTATGTTTACGAGGTCGCCAAAGCGGATTCAGATGGGGATGGACTTATTGATACCAGTGAAGGGACAGAAGCAAACAATGCCAGCACTGCCGCGGCCTTACCCTTGAGCCTAGGTGGCACGGTGGATATTAGCGTACCTGCCGCTCAGCGACTTT
>CAZRYI010000079.1:0-8245 GCA_964604255.1 uncultured Nitrospirota bacterium | reverse complement strand
ATTGATGACCCTGTCGGTGCGCTTTCCGTGCATTTGGTCTGTGGTATTTGGGGTACGCTTGCAGTCGGTATCTTCAGCACCAACCCGGATCACAAACTTTGGATACAGGCCGTGGGTGTCTTGGCCTACGGCGTAGCCTGTTTTGCGGCAGCCTTCCTCTTTTTCTTTGTCTTGAAAGCCACAATGGGCCTTCGTGTTTCGGAACAAGAAGAAAGAGAAGGACTGGATGTCCATGAACATGGCATTGTGGCCTACAACGATTTTCAGGTGATTTCCAAATAAGGAAAACCGACAGTCAAATTGAGCGTGGTCGTTTCCCTTTTCTTTTTAAAGCGAAGGGAAACGACCGTATTTTTAGGAATTACCAACATCCGAATTGTCTCCCCTCCCCTCTTTACAAAAAAAACTCAAAAACATTTTTTAGCTTTAAAAACCAATAGCTTAAACACATGAAGAAAAATCTTCCCTTTAAGCTTTACCTGGTGGGTAATCGGCATCAGAGCAGGGGCCGACCTTTAAGTGAAGTGCTTCGTCTCGCTGGAGAGGCCGGTATTTCTGCTTTTCAATTTCGAGAAAAAGACCTTTCTATTGGCGAACAATATGCGCTGGCATCAGAATTACGGAAGCTGACAAAACAGTTCGGGATGAAATTAATCATCAACGCTCGCATTGATCTCTGTCTGGCCCTAGACGCGGATGGAGTGCAACTCCCGGTCTTTGGATTTCCAATCACCGCTGCCAGGAAGCTCTTAGGGCCTCATCGTTTGATTGGACTGTCCTGTCACTGCGAAGCCGATGTGCTCAGAGCAGAAAATGAAGGGGCTGATTTTGCCGTACTGGGACCGGTTTATCCGACCCCGTCCAAGCAAAAATATGGTGCTGCTCTGGGAATCAATACCTTCAAAAAAATACGGGAACGTACAAAGCTACCCCTCTTTGCAATCGGGGGCATTAAACAAGATCGTTTGAAGGCTGTTTTTGAAGCAGGTGCAGACGGCATTGCCCTCATCTCCGCAATCAGCACGGCAAAAGATGTGGGAAGTACCTGTCGAGATTTTCTGAAGACCCTGGATCTTTATTGATCGAGTTCACGTTCTTGATAATCGCGTAACTTTCTGTAGAGGGTTTTTCGGTCGATCTGTAAAATCTGCGCGGCTTTTGCTTTGTTGCCGAATACCGATTGCAACACACGAATAACGTAGGCTTGCTGCAAGCTTTCCAGCGAAGCCAATTTGTCCAGGCTTTCGTCAAGGCACAATTGATCTTCCCGGCCTCCGGTCATGCCAGCCGGAAAATCTTCCGAGCCGATTGTTTTTTTCCGGGACAGGGCCAGTGTTACCGCACGCTCAATGATATTTTCCAACTCACGCACATTGCCCGGCCAGGCATATCTGATGAGAATATTCAGGGCCGATTCAGAAAAGCCCTCCAGCTTTTTGTTTTGTTCTGCAACATACTTTTTTAAAAAATGGCCAGCAAGAAGGGGGATATCGTCCCGTCGTTTTCTCAAAGGCGGCAGATCAATCTGTAGGACATTCAGGCGATAATACAGGTCATCGCGAAATTGTTTTGTTTTAACCGCCTCTAGTAAGTCACGATTGGTTGCGGAAATAATGCGAATATCAACTGGCAGTGTATGCGTGGCACCCACACGTCGCACCCTTTTTTCCTGAATCACCCGCAGCAGTTTGGGCTGAAGGTTCAAGGGCATTTCACCGATTTCGTCCAAAAAAAGCGTCCCGCCATGGGCCACCTCAAACAAGCCTTTTTTATCGGATTTTGCATCCGTGAAGGCCCCGCGCACATGTCCGAACAGTTCACTTTCAAGCAGCATTTCAGGAATGGAGGCACAATCAATTGCCAGAAAAGGCTGGTTTTTTCTCGGGCTGTTATAGTGAATCGCCTTGGCCACAAGCTCCTTGCCCGTGCCGCTTTCTCCAGTAACCGCAATGTTCACGATGCTTTCAGAAACCCGGCCAATCAAGTGGAAAACGGCCTGCATTGTTTTACTTTTTCCGATGATGTTTGAAAATTGATATTGTTTGGAAACCACCTGACGCAAGCGCGACAATTCCTCTTGCAGATGAATCCGATCAAAGGCTTTTTTTGTAACAAGCAGCAAATGTTCCCGTTTAAAGGGTTTGATCAGGTAATCATAAGCCCCCTGCTTCATTGTTTCGATGGCGCTTGCCACTGTGCCAAAGGCCGTGATGATAATCATCGCCTGATCACTGCGCTGCAACCTCGCCTGCTTCAGCAGGTCTAAACCGGAAAGGCCTCCCATTCGAAGATCACTGATCAGCAGGTCGTAGTTTTTTGCACAAATCAGCGTCATCGCCGCTTCTGCACTATCGACCAATTCACAGAGATAGCCCTCTTCCTCAAGCAGGTCGCTCAGGAGTTCACGCATCTCCCGATCATCATCAACAACCAGTATCGTACCCAATGACTTAGACATGATCCCAGAAACCTCTATGGCCGTTTGCTGGCAATACCAAAAATAGTGGGTGACACATTGCTTGCCACCCGTTTTAAAAGAAAAATGCAAAAGGGGATGAGTACCAAAATCGGAAACATCGCAGCCGTCAGGGGCGACAATACTTGAACCGAGATAAGGTAGTCACCCAAAGTCATCAACATGTAATAAATCAAAATAATCACGATGCCGGCGGCAAAACCACCCAGTCGGGACAGACGACCGGACAGGATACCGAGCGGCATCCCCATCAAACAGAATAACATTGCGGTAAAAGCAAAGACAAAACGTTTGTAATAGTCTGAAAGCAGGCGGAGGTCACGCACATTCACTTCTTTTGACGCGGCGATTTTCTGTTTAATTTCTGTCAAATTCAGGCCTTTTTTTTCACTTTGGCTTTGCATCAATTGTGGTAGGTTGATTTTGAGTTCGTAATCACCGAAAACCATGCGCTGGTAGCGCTGACTCCCCTTTTCTCCCTGTTGCAGGGAACCGTCAACTAAATTCAAGCGAACCGCATTGGCGGCTTCATCGTTGATCAGCACCCCCTTCTTCGCCACGATGACCGTGGGTCGATCCGGGTTTCTTTGGTCGTAGATAAAGACCCCGGAAAGTTCTGAAAAAGTTGGCATTGATTCAACATAGATCATCATCCCGGGAAAAAGGTTGTTAAAAATTCCCGCTTCCAGTCCAAGGCTTGCCCGCTTCATTAAGAGTTTGACCGCGACTTTTTTTGATGCACCTTTGACTGTATCGGTATTAAAACCCATGAACAAGGTCAAAAGACCGACCAGTGAAGCAAAAAGGATGACCGGACGGATGAGGCGAAAAAAACCGATGCCCCCCGCATGAAGCGCGATAATTTCATTGTCGGCAGAAAGACGGTTAAAAGTAGTGACGGTGGATAACATCACCGCCATCGGAATGGTAATCAGAAAAAAAGCCGGGAGTAAGTGTACAAAAAGTGTGGCGATGCTTGCGAGGTCAATGCCCTTGTCCAGCACCAGTTCCATGAGGATCAGAACCTGCTGCATAATCAGGATAAAAGTCAGGATCATCAAGCCCAGAAAAAAAGGAACAGACAGCTCTTTAAGCAGGTAACGATCAAGACGACTCAGCATGGCGGGCACAATATACAGTCTTCTTCTTTTCCTTGTAAACAGAAGCGTTTTTTCTCCACAGTTGTTGTGGATAACTTGAGGATAATTGCCATGAATCTTCCCAAAACCCTTGATACCAGTGCTTCATCAGCAGATTGCATAAGAATGAGGCACCCCAGAAATAGGATAAAAACTCAATAAAATCAATTACTTAATAAACATACAGGCAGTGAGGACCTTCTTAGGTAAAAATTCGAGAAAGTCATCAACAGCTATTGACACAAGATGTGGACTGTCTTTCATTTTAGACACCACATATTGAAGGCTATCTGGGGAGATCTCGCTCAAATTGCGCAAGACTTTAACCATCAAGGCAAGATCTGCTTCAAGGCCTCAAGTCGTTCTTTGGCCTTGGGCACAAGTGAAGAATTCGGATACTTGGTAATAATTTCCTCGTAGAGTGATTTGGCGTGTTTTAGGTTGTCCTGTTGTTCTTCAAACTGGGCGGTTTCGTACAATTCCGCACTCTTCCCTTCAGGGTTTGAACAAGCGAGCGTGGCAAAAAGAAGGGCGATGGCAAACACAAACTTTGAAGCGTTAACAAATCGTTTCATGCAATATCCTCATGGTTATTTCCAAGATATTTAATCATTTCATTTCGAAGTAGCACAATTTCTTCCGGGATAATCTGATGTGCCATTTCATATTCTTTGATCTGCACATCATAACCAATATCAGACAGGGTATTGTAGGCTCGGCGAGAACCATCTACTTTCACCACCTGATCTGCCGTGCCGTGCAGCAACAAAATGGGAACACTCAGGGAAGCCGCAGACTTCTCATCTTGGAGGGTTTCGGGGCCAGCCAAAAATCCGCTCAATGCAGCAATGCAAGCCAATCGTTTGGGGAAGCGCAAACCCACATCCAGGGCCATGACAGCTCCTTGAGAAAATCCGATCACAAATATTTTTTCAGCAGGTATCCCCGAATTTTGTGTGGAACCCCCTACCCGACCCACTATCAAATCATCCATAAAAGTAGTCAAGAGCTTTCGACTTGTTTCAATGCCCGGTGTGCCTTCGGAAGTCGGACCGAACCACATCCGTCCCCCAGGAAAATCGGGACAATGCATCGGGGCGTGCGGAAAAACAAATTGCAGACTTGGAAAATTAAAGGCCTCCGCAAGCGGCATCAAATCTTCCCCGTTGGTACCACGACCATGCAGAAAAATCACACAGGCCCTGGCATTTTCTGAAGCGGGAATTTCCTCCCACTGAAGTGAACTAGACATATTAAACCCTCCGATTGCAGAAATCATACGGCAATCGATTCAGACCTTCAAGATGGCACTTCACCAAGTGTTCATTTTTTGACATCGCCTCATCGCCTGCGTAAAATCCGACGCAATCGTTGACTGAAATGAGGAATCAACTTGATCTACTCCGCTTCACGTTTAGACAGCTACCGGCAATGCCCCTACAAATTTAAACTGACCTACATCGACAAAATTTCATCCCCCCTTGAAGGCATAGAAGCTTTCATGGGATCGCGTGTGCATGAAGTATTGCAAAAGCTCTACACCGATCTTCGTTTTTGCAAAGCGGTTTCACTGGAGACGCTGCTCGAATATTACCGACAAATCTGGGATAAAGAATGGCACGAAAATATCCGCATTGTCCGGGAAGAACTCACACCCGATGAATACCTCGCAATCGGAAAGCGCTGCATTGTCGATTATTATCATCGCTACCAACCCTTCGATCAAAATCGCACCTTAGGCATAGAACATGCGGTGCAGTTCAGTCTTGATGAAGACAACAAATATGTCATGAAAGGTTTTATTGACCGCCTCAGCCGCCCCAAAGATAAAGTCATTTGGATTCACGATTATAAAGCCAAAGGCTACTTCCCCACGCAACAGGAACTGGATGACGACCGCCAGTTGGCCTATTACCAACTGGCAATCAAATCCCTCTGGCCCGATACGGAAGAAATTGAACTGGTTTGGCACTACCTGATTTTTGATCAGGAAATCCATTCCCGCCGAACAACTGAGGAATTAGAAACCCTCAGAGTAGAAACCATCGCCCTGATTGATGAAATTGAATCGACCCGTGATTTCCCGGCCAAACAAAGCGGCCTTTGCAACTGGTGTGAACATCAACCGCGATGTCCTCACTTTAAACATCTGCATCAAACTGCCACACTTTCAAAAAATGACTACATGGGTAATGAAGGGGTACAACTCGCGGAACGCCTCGTCACCTTGCAAGACCGGGAGACGGCCCTAAAAGCAGAGCTGATGCAAGTAAAAGAGGCGCTTGCAGACTATGCGAAAAAAAACGAGGTCGAAGTGGTTTTTACCAAGGGACACAAAGTCCGCGTCAAAGTCTACGACAACATCCGTTTCCCCGGCAGAAAAGATCCCGGACGTTCCGAGCTTGAAAATACAATTCGGGAGGGAGGACGATGGGAAGAAGCCTCCTCACTGGATGTCTTTGCACTTTCTAAATTGCTTCAAAAAGCACACTGGGACTCAGACTTGATCGAAAAAATCATGAAGTATGGCACAGAAGATACGACTCTCTGGATCAAGGCTTTTCCTCGAAATGAACGTGGCCGCTGGTCAAAGTAAGATCCCCTCTAACAATACCTCCTCCATATTTTCCGCTATAAATCAAGAAATCTGTCGTTACTGACTTTCAGCATCACTACGCCCTAAAGAAAAAAATTCATTCAACCGATATGAGGTCAGTCAGTTGATCTTATTCACCGGAAACCGTTGTACCTGTCTACGGATAATAGGAATTTGTCCCATTTTTTTTGACTACAAGGAGAACCCCCATGCCGCTCGTAAAAATGAAAATGTTGTTTTGTTTATCTGCCATCATGTTGTTTAGCAGCACATTGATTGGCTGTTCCGATAGTTCCTCAAGCACAACATCAACATCAAGTACCTCAACAAGTTTTCCAACGAGTTTGTCTGTGAGTTCACCCACGGATGTTGTTGACGAAGATGCCAACCCAACTTTGACAGCGAATCTCTTTCAAAAAAGAACGCTCATAACACGTATGCGTCATTGGCTATTTCCAGAGGCAGTCGCAGCGAGTAACAAGGTTCCCCGTTATACTTGGGCCACCTTGCGCATTGATGGCTTGCTAAATGGTACGGCTTCACCTGCAAACTGGTTTAAACCGGAATTATTTCTAACCACAGATACCAATGCCGAGTGTTTTGGCCCAACTCTGAATTACACCGACCACCCGGATGCTTCAACCCCGAATAGCGGACAACTGCCTAGCGGAGATTTAGGTATTTGGCTGGAGGTTGACAGTGCAACAGGACACGCCTGTTCTGCTGCCGAACTCAATTCGCGAATGCGCGGCATCAGTTGGCGATCTAATATGGCCTTAATGGGCTTGGCCAGTGTGATCGGACAACTTAATGCCAATAGCACAGCACTGCCATCGGCCAATAGCTCAGTGGATGCAACGCTTGTCATGAATAACCTGAGTATTACCGGGGTCACTTTTACGAGTGTCACGCTCGCACTAGATAGTACAGGGGGTATCTGGACCTATGTGATGGATTTCACTTACGTGGATGCTTCCAGTGTCAGTCATGCGATTGAGATTAAATTGGTACATACACCCGGTGGTACGGGTGCCTACTCTGGCATTTTAACCTATGGCATCGGTGATACCTTTAATGGGGGAAATTGCCCGGGAACCGGTGCGAAAAATATCACCCATATTGGAACGCTTAAGTATACGCGGACGAGCCTCAGTGACATGGTATTGATTCATCGCAGTGGACAATACTGTGGGAGCGGCAGCTATGCAACGCTGGCGACCTTTGAAAGCGACGGCAACCTTGATCCCTCAGGAAAATGGAATACCAGTGCTGGCACAGGTTGGGCTGATAATTTTTCCCGCTTCGGAGCTAAGTATGATCCTACATCCTTGCAAGGGGACTATCTCTACGGCTGGCAGGCAGGTTCCGGGGATTCCAATACCCGTTTATTCGGAATCCGCCTGAACGCGCCAAGCACAACAGGGCAAATGGCGGAGGATGGAGAAGCCTATTTTGGTTATGGGGACGAAATTTCGGTGACCGATGGTGATATCGACGGTATTTTTTGTAGTTGGGCCGCGCCGGGTAGTACAAAAACTATGCAAACCTATGCACAACGACAAGCTGTTGTTTATAGCACCACCACCTTCCTTTGGAGCCAGCCAACAGGGGGCTCCGACATTTTATATGCGCCGACCAATAGCTGCACCTACGATGGTAGCGACAGCTTCTGGTATGATCGGGATCTTAATACGAGCACTAACGAAGCCTCTGAGGATCTCATTGTGGGTGCCAGTGGGAGTGGATTGACTCCCCTACTGGATCTCATGGGCCCGGGCACTTCAGCAGATATGCCCGCAAAAATCGCCAGCCTGGGTTTTGTGAAACCCGGCTTTTAGTCGCAGAATATCTATGAAATAAGAATCCGGTCTTTCAGTGGGTCGGATTCTTATTTCACCTTCTAAGAACTCGGCAGACTTTTGAACCCAATTTTCCTACCCTGCTTGTCATAGGCTTCTTTGATACAAGTCTGTTGACCTCTAAACATGTCTGGTGCAATTTTTAACAAAGTGAGCAGACGTTTTTCCGTCTCCG
>CAZRYI010000078.1:0-8304 GCA_964604255.1 uncultured Nitrospirota bacterium | reverse complement strand
GTTTACCAGTGCTTCCTGTTCGCCTTCCTTTTCGATTTCTTCTTCAAGCATTTCTCGCAAGTAGCGATTGGTACCGACAATTTCTATCAATTTGACAAGAAAAAAGGCCGATTCTTCTTCCCGGATGGCTTTGAAGGATTGAAGCACAGCAGGACTGATTGCAATCAGATATTCGCCAATTTTCAATGAGGCGGGGTAAACCGGGCTGTACTGTTTTTCAAGTATAATGCTCATGCAAAATTTCTCCCTTTAATCCTTCAATATTTGAACGCCTTCTTAAATATCTCCCAAGCACGCTACTAAGCGATCAATGTCCTCACTGCGATGTTTTTCTGTCACGCAAATCAGCAGGTGGTTTTCCATAGCCGGATAATATAAACCAAGATCAATCCCGCCAAAAATATCGGCCTTTGAGAGTTTTTCTAATACCTGTGAAACCGGCGTTTTGCATTTGATAACAAACTCTTTGAAAAAGGGGCCGCTAAGTGCTTGTTGATATCCTGGCAAGGAAGTGATTTTTTTCTGTGCTTCATGTGATTTTGCCAAACAAAGTGTTGCCACTTCTTTTAATCCCTGTTTACCCAGTGTGGCAAGGTAGACCGATGCAGCCAGGGCGTTCAAGGCTTGGTTGGTGCAGATATTCGATGTCGCCCGTTCCCGTTTGATGTGCTGTTCTCGGGTTTGCAGGGTGAGGCAATATCCCGATTGTCCCCTTGAATCCGTTGTTGCACCGACGATTCGTCCCGGTATCTGCCGGATCATCTTTCTACGCGTCGCAAAAAAACCAAGATTCGGGCCGCCAAAGCTCATGGCATTGCCCATCGCCTGTCCTTCTCCAACGGCAATGTCTGCCCCGTATTCTCCTGGTGTTTTTAAGATGCCGAGGGAGATGGGATCGGTCGAGACAACAAAAAGACCTCCTTTTGCGTGAATCAAGTCGGCGAGTCCTTCAAAGTCTTCAAGGCTGCCAAAGAAATTCGGCTGCTGAATCAATACGGCGGCAACCTGGTCATTGAGCAAGTCCTCAAGATTTTCCCTTAAAACCCGACCGTCCTGAATATCGATTTCTTTTACAGAAGTACCGGGCAAGCCCGAGAGGTAGGTTGAAACCACCTGACGATGATGAGGATGCACTGACTTTGCGATTAAAATGGTTTTTCGTTTTGTCAGGCGCATTGCCATGAGGGCTGCTTCCGCCAGGGCCGATGCGCCATCGTAAAGCGAGGCACCCGAAACCTCCATGCCCGTCAACTGGCAGATCATACTTTGATATTCGTAAATGGTTTGAAGTAAACCTTGGCTCAACTCGGCCTGATAGGGGGTGTAGGCGGTATAAAATTCGGAGCGACTGATGACGTGATCCACTGTGCTTGGAATAAAATGGTCATAACTGCCACCACCTAAAAAAGAAAGCGTGGTGTCGGTATTACGGTTCTTCCGACTTAAATCCAGCATTTCCCGCCTCAGTTCCATTTGAGACAGAGCTGGCGGCAGATTGAGCGGTCGCTTCAAACGAAAAGTTTCAGGAATGTCTAAAAGTGCCTCAAAGGAAGAAACACCAATGACCTTTAACATTTCCTCTTGTTCGGCAGTGGTATTGGGGATGTATTCCATTAATCAATCTTCTCCAGTTTTGGTCGCAACAAGCGGGGTACTATAACTGAGAGTCCTGAAAAAATCCAAGCGTTTAGTTGAAATAAAACGTCATAAAAATGTGGAAAAATACGAATAGCGTGATAAAGGTGGAAAGCGCGACGTGAACAACCATCCAATAAAAACGATATCGCTTATTTTTGATATTTAAGGGTTTGGGCGCCAGGCTTCCAATTAAAACATTGGCGCAATAGGAGAGGCTGAAAAGAAAGGTGTAGTGATAGCCCATTTTCGCGGAATGCAGATAAAGCAAGGGAATAGACAGTGGGCTTGTCTGAAAATGAAGACTGTAGATCTTTTTTTGATAGCTTCCCCAGTCTGGGTTGAGCCTCACAAAAGATAAAGCATTCTGAAAAATCAGGTAACACAATAAAATGACCGCAGTCGTTTGTTTAAAAACAAGCACTTTTTGCGCATTTTCCAACCAGGGCCAGGACCAATCTGCCCAGTCTTGGAAAAAATATAAGATCAGCGCGATAATATTCCAAATAACGAGCAGTTTATTGTTCATGTTTGATAGATTTCAGCAATAACTGAAGGCTTGAGCGAGACGATTTTTCTTCGTAGACGCGCATGAATTCGTCTGTGTTCGGTAAATAATACCCTTCTTTCGGCCACTTATTTGCAATCTCGGGTCGCTTTGAAAAATTTTGTGCCTTGACAATGTAAGCAGCGTAAACGGCTCTGAATTTTTCCCGGAGTACCGCTAAAATTGATAAAGCTTCATCCAAGCTCAGAAACTCATTTGGATAAAGCCAGGTGGTTGCACCCATGACATCCAATAATTCCCAGTCCGTTTTTTGGCTGTCGTCATGTTCGTTGTGGCAATCCACGCAGGGATCGACGGAAGCAATGTCCGGGAACATTCCGGTGTAGCGTTCGATATCTTCAGAATAAAAAAACTGAGGCTTCTGATCATGTTTGATTATTTGAAAGCGTTCGTTTTGTATCGCATCAAATTTGTTGGCTTTGTTGATGGGCGCGTCTGAGCCTAGAAATAAGCTGAGTGGCACAGGATTTTTTTCAAGCCGAAGGGCCGTGCCACGCAAAAACAGAGCAGGAAGCGGGCCGGCCTCAACACCTTCTTCCTGCCAATCTTCACTAAACTTAAAGCCTTGTATTTTCCCCTGTCCGACAATTTCTTTGGTCCAAAGCTCACGAACCACGTCATTTTCCTGCTGCAACAACTCAAAGAGTTGATAGCTTGAAATTTGAATGCCCTTCGTCGATTGTGATTGATCGGGAAGCGGCGCAGGTGCGCTCACAAAGAGATACACAATCAGCGCAAGCCAGAAAAATAAAAAATGGCACTTGAATGAATTTTTAGTTTTCTTTTTTGAGCGCACGGTGCCTTTTTTCTTTTGAATAGGGCGCATCCTGACCTTGAAAATAGTTCAGAATGGCTTCATCCGAGATCATTTTTGAGCTTGTTTTAGGAAGCGTGTAGATATGGTTTCCATGAAAATCATGACAGGCCAAACAACTATGCCATTTTTTTTCGTCTATCAATTGTTCATGAGAAACATCCAGGGGATCATTTTTTAATGAGAGCGATTTATGACAATGCCGACAATAGTCCTGTTCGATTGTGATCCGTAGGCCACGATGTTCTTGATGGCATGAGATACAATGCTGGGGTTGAATGATTTTTCTGGCATCGGCAAACCTGGGTTCGATGAATCGAAACACAGGATGCGGATCGTCGGGTCTGACATGACAAGACAGACAATCTTTATTTTCAACCGGAAAATGACCCAAGGTCGCATCGGTTCGACGCAGGTTCAGCACATATTGAAGTTTTGCCTGAATCTGCTGCCGCATTGTCCCCGGAGCCTCTCTATGGCAATCACCGCACTTTAGTGTTTCGTGACCGGTATTCATGGGCCCTTTTTGAGCGAATGAGAGGAATAAACCGGAAAAACCGATCACAGACATCACAATCGCAATATAAGCCCCTACATAAAATCCGATCGATTGACGTTTACGATGTTTAGTCCAAATTTTCATCTATACGGCGTGATTGAATTCTGAATGATCGCAAGTGTTCCAGAGAAAAAAGTCAGCGATCTTAAATATACCACAGGTAACAAACCTTCATATATTACCTGTTCTTGTGAAAAATTACCATAATTATTGATTATGGTAATTTTTAGACTTCAGCTGGCAACCTCCCTCCCCTCCTTGAAATCGACCTTCAATTGATTTGAAAAAAAAGATTTGTTACCATGCCGCCTTATATTTCTGGGGTGAAATGAAGGCCTTTTTTACTGCCTCAATCTGCTTTTTGCTGCTCTTCACGCTTTCCTGTACCCAGGGAGATAACGTGCTTTCGGTGGCATTTCACCCGCGCAACCCTGAAATTATCTTTGCTGGAACAACCGGGGGCGGATTTTACAAAAGCACTGATGGCGGTGCTTCTTTTGTGAGCATGAGCAAAGGACTGACCACTTACAACATCGCAAGCCTCGCAGTGAATCCCGCCCTTTCATCCATCATTTATGCAGGTTCCTATGGCGACAGTGTCTACCGTAGCATTAACAGTGGCGGAGACTGGCAGATTGTGAGTCGAGGTCTGGATGACAATGTCGGTGCGCAAGCGGTCAATGATGTCATTGTTGATCCTTCAGCCAGTAACCGAATTTATATCGCCACCAATCACGGGGTTTATGTCACCTATAATAATGGCAGTGAATGGAAACAAGTCAGTCGGGGCATCGTCAGCCGCTTTGTGATTTCACTCGCTTTCAATCCAAAAAGCAGCTCCATGATTCTTGCGGGAACAAGAGAAGGTATCTATTCTACAACCAGCGACGGCAGACAGTGGGCGCTGATTCACCCTGAAACAAAAAAATGGGCCGTCAATGCCATCCATTTTGATCCCGGTAATGCCGAGACTATTTATGCTGCCACCGGTGCCGGGGTGTATAAATCAACAAATGGAGGCTTAGCCTGGCAAGCCAAAAACAAGGGTCTTGAGGGTGCCTTTATTTCGGAAATTGCTATCAATACACTGAAGACCAACAAACTTTATGCAGCCAGCAACAAGGGGGTTTACCAGTCAAATAACGGCGGAGATTCATGGAAATACCTGGCAAAATCGCCCCCCTCAATTGCAACCCTTCAGGTTCATCCAAAACAACAAAATACCCTCTTCGTCGGCACGATGCAGGGACTTTACCGTAGTAATGATGAGGGACAACATTGGAAACACTTAAAACTAAAATAAAATCAACTTTTACCCTAATGGGATTATCCCAAAACAAACTAGTGAGACAAAGTGCTCTGGCACTTACCGCCACTTTTGCCCTCGTTTTGATGGGCTGTCCGGCAAAACCCCCTCCCCTACCCAAATTGCAAGCCCCCACCGGTTGGGAAGTGCGAGAGATGGAGGTTGATGTTTCCTTAGGCGGTGCTTTTTTTCTCGACAAACAAACCGGCTGGATCACCGGGAACAAAGGCGTCATTCTTCACACAACAGACGGGGGAAAAAGCTGGAAAGAGCAGGAAACAGGGACAGAGGCACTCATCGTCGGACTCTTTTTCATCAACAGAGACTTAGGCTGGGCCGTGGGAGATAAAGGCGTCATCCTTCACACGACGAACGGTGGACAACTTTGGAAGATGCAGGCCAGCAAAGAACGAAAAATCGATTTGACTCACCTCCATTTTCGGGACGAAAATCATGGCTGGGTCACTGGCCAAAAAGGAGTCTTGCTTTTTACTGACGATGGCGGGGCCACCTGGAATCGCATCAAGGGTTTTTTCAAACCCGGACTCAATGCCATCCACTTTGCCGATATGGATCATGGCTGGGTTGCAGGTGAAAAAGGCATCCTCCTGATCACACAAAACAGCGGAAAAAACTGGGCCATCCAATCAACCGGCGTTAAAGTCGATCTACTTGCCATGTCTTTTATCAATCACAAAATCGGATGGCTCGTCGGGGGTGGCGGCACCATACTCAAAACAAGCGACGGCGGGCTGACATGGCTGGCACAAGAGAGTGGCAGCAAGTCCTTTTTTACCGATGTCCACTTCGTCAATGAACAGACCGGTTGGGTTGTAGGTGCCTCCGGCGCGGTGCTCTACACTTCGGATGGCGGCGCAACATGGAAACAACAGGTCACTGGCACCATTCAATTTCTAACGTCCGTTCACTTTATTGATGAAAACGAAGGATGGGCCACAGGGACAAAAAGCACCCTGTTGCACACAACACGGGCAGGAATTGCCCCCCTCAGCGACGAGGTTGAGACATCGCAGCCTTAGAAAACGGATCTTCAGATATCCAGCTTAAAAAAGGAACCGATACGGCCCGACTCTACGGGAGCTATGATTGCCACCTCAAACTGATTGAAACGGCCTTGGAACTCACCATCACTGCTCGGGGTGAAAACATCCATATTGCGGGTCATCCTGAATCGGTTCATCGGGCCACGACGCTGATCTCAGAACTGGTCAAACTCTCAGAGAGCGGCAAACAACTCAACGAAGAAGATGTCCGCTACGCTATTCGTTGCGCACAATCCGAAGAACCAGCCCCCGGCAAACAAAGTGATTTTCAGCTGGCCTACCAGGAGTCAATTACACTGCTAGGTAAAAAAGGCTCAATCACACCCAAAACCCCGGCACAAAGAAGATATATTGATGATATTCGCAAACATGACATCGTTGTGGGAATTGGACCTGCCGGAACAGGAAAAACCTATCTGGCAACAGCGATGGCCATTGCCGCCTACCAACAGAGAAAAGTCAAAAGAATCATCCTGGCGCGCCCCGCAGTCGAAGCAGGTGAACGGCTCGGATTTCTTCCCGGTGACTTGGGTGAAAAGCTCAACCCCTACCTACGACCACTTTACGATGCACTTTATGACATGATGTCTGCCGAACAAACAGAACGACTGCTGGAACGCGGCGATATCGAAATCGCGCCCTTGGCTTTTATGCGAGGTCGCACCCTCAAAGAAGCCTTTGTCATTTTAGATGAGGCGCAAAATGCGACTTCGGAACAGATGCTCATGTTTTTAACGCGCTTGGGCCCAAAGTCCAAAGCGGTGATCACCGGGGACATCACCCAGATTGATCTGCCCAGTGGACAAGTTTCGGGCCTGGTCGAAATTCAGAAAATTTTGAAAGATGTTTCCGGCATCGCATTTTCATATTTCAGTGACAAAGATGTCGTTCGCCATCACCTGGTTCAAAAAATCATCAAAGCTTATGAAAAATATGGAAAAAGGTAGGGGCGTATTGCAATACGTCCCTACAGGTAGACACATTGATGCACATTGCAATTCAGAATAGACAACGTAAATTTCCGCTGGATGAAGCAGCAGTCATTCAATGGACGGAACAGATTTTATTGATGGAACAGGTTGATGAGGGAGAAGTCACCCTGGTTTTTGTGAATAATCGACGCATCAGACACTATAATCGTGACTACCGTCAGATCAATCGGGCAACCGACGTGCTGGCATTTCCCATGCGAGAAGGTTTCGGGGGAGACTTGCATCCAGGCTTTCTGGGCGATGTCATGATTTCTCTTGAGCGGACAGATTCAGATGCTCGCCGCTTCGGGCGTGACTATTCGGCACACTTGCTCAGCCTGCTCATTCACGGCACTCTGCATTTGCTGGGTTATGATCACACGCGCTCCGCCGAAGAGGAACAACGGATGCGAGAACGCGAAAAATTGATTTTTAATCAGATCACCCAATAGGAGATCTTGTTATCGGATTTTGGAAAAAAACAGGGGCGGGCCTTTCTAAAACACGTCGATTATTAAGCACTGGCCTGGAAAATCTCTTCCAGAAAAAAAAGACCCTGGATGCAAATGACGCAGATGCCTTTGAACAATTAGAGGAACTTTTACTTGGCGCCGACCTGGGCGTGAAAGTCACGATGCGTCTGATTGATGAGCTGAAAGAATCCGCTACACGCAAAGAAATCGGCGATCTCAATACCCTGCAAGACCACCTAAAAAAGTCGCTCATTGAAATATTGAAAAAAGTCCCTCAGCCTCAAGAGGCCGCCGCTTGTCCTCATGTCACACTCTTCATCGGCGTCAACGGTGTCGGAAAAACAACCACCATCGGCAAGCGGGCCAATCAACTGACTTCTGCGGGAAAGACCGTGATCCTGGCCGCTGCGGATACCTTTCGAGCCGGGGCAGGGGAACAGTTATCCATTTGGGGAAAGCGCTCCGGAGCGGAAGTCATTCGACATCAGGCGGGCGCTGATCCCTCCTCAGTTGCCTATGATGCAGTGAGCGTCGCAATCAATCGAAAAGTGGATCATCTTCTCATCGACACTGCCGGACGCCTTCAGACCAAGCACAACTTGATGGAAGAACTCAAAAAAATCCGACGCGTCATCGCAAAACAACTCCCGGATGCACCCCACGAAACGATCCTCGTATTGGATGCAACAACAGGACAAAACGGCCTCTCACAGGCAGAACACTTCCAAAAAGCCATCGGACTGAGCAGCATCATTTTGACAAAACTAGACGGCACCGGCCGAGGCGGTATTGTCGTACCCATCGTCGAAAACCACGGCATCCCCATTACGCATGTCGGCCTCGGAGAAGGTATTGACGACCTCATTCCCTTTGAAGCAGAAGCCTTTGTTTCAGCACTTTTTAAGGCGGATTCT
>CAZRYI010000077.1:0-8559 GCA_964604255.1 uncultured Nitrospirota bacterium | reverse complement strand
AAGAACAGGCGCGTGTATCGCTCCAGCATCAGATCAAACAAATTGAGTCATCAGGAAAAGAGACGAGCGCATCCTCAGACGAGCAAATTAAGGCCCTAAACCAAGTTTCTGTTCAGGTAGACCAGTTGATCGAAAAGCTTTTACCCGCTGTCAATCTGCTCGCAGAACGACTTGACAAGCAGGAGGATCAATTTGATGCGCTTAAGCGTGAAATCGATATTGAGGCACTCAAGCAACAGCTCAAGGCATTGAGCGATACAGTGGATATCCAACGACAATCCCTAGAAATGTTAGGAAATACCTTGACCTCTGAGGTTGACAAACAGAAGCGTCTGCTTCAGAAGACAGTAGAAGGCCTGCAAGCAATTGAACCCGAAGTCAGCGGAAAGAAGTAGTCGCTATATTGACTGTTATTGTAGCGTTTCAGGAGAAACAATTATGAAAAATACGTCATTATATCTTGTTATCCTTAGTTTGAGCTTGTTGGGTCTTCAAGCCGCTTGTTCAAAAAAAATTACTCCCGTCTCGGGAGCGATTGAAATGGAACAAGATTCAGAACAGGCAGGGCGACCCGGCTTCGACCGGAATGCTCGCAATGGTGTGGATAGACAATCCGCGAGTCCATTTTCAGATCGCAGTGAAGGCATTAGAGAAGAAGCCATTGGACAAGGGGCGCTCGGAGAGGAAGCACTCGTCGGGACAAAGGGGGCAAGAGCAGGACTCAAAGAAACGACTTCCTCAATGCCAATGATTTCAATCGACCTTGGGGATATCTTTTTTGAATACAATATGGCTGTACTGAAAGGCGCTTCAGAAAACGCACTTCGGGAAAACGCCAACAACCTGCTGCGCCACCCGGGAACCCGGATACGAATATCAGGTCATACGGATGATCGCGGAAGCAGCGAATACAACCTTGCTCTTGGAGAGCGCCGCGCACGTACCGTCAAACAATTTCTAGAAGCCTTTGGCATTGAACCCAGCCGAATTGAAATCATCAGCTATGGCGAAGAAAAGCCCTTTTGCAGTGAACAGGACGAGTTCTGCTGGAAACAGAACCGACGCGTTCATTTTTCCATCAAACCCTAGTATCATGTCTAGCCTGAAGCGACGTTTGCAACTTAGAGAGGCGAGGTAATGCCATCTCCCCCTATAAAAAAGATCTCGGCGATGCACTCCGTTCTGAGATTATTCGGTTTTTCCCTCGTACTTTTCCTTGTGTCTTGCGCCAATCAGGCGACTGTTGTAGAACTTGAAGACTATACCGAACAGCTACAACTGGATCAAAGAGATCTTCAAAAACGCCTGAAACACCTGGAAGGGCAATCTCGTGGCCCCTCAGTTCATGTCAAAAGCCAACAAACCTTTTCGGCAGGTCTCGTTGCTCAACTTAGCGACATTGAAGCGGATGTGCGGGAATTTACCGGTCGTGTTGACGAAGCAGAGCATAAACTCACGAAACTAAATAACAAGGTCGATACGGAATCATTTCGCACCAAAACCCTGCTCGAACGCATCGCAAAACTGGAACAACAACTGACCCTGCTTGAAATAAATGCCGCTTCTGAAAACAATCAAAAAACGTCCAAGTCTTCCCGACCTCGGAAACCGAAACAAACAACAGGTCTTTCGCCCACTGAAGCTTACAACCTTGCTTATAACGACTACCTTAAGGGGAACTATGCCTTCGCGATTGATGCCTTTGATGCCTTTATCAAACAATATCCAAACTCGGTTTTAGTGCCCCAGGCACATTATTGGAAGGGCGAAAGTTTCTATAGCGAAAAGTCTTACTGGAAGGCAATCAGAGAATTAAAGCAGGTGATACAGAACTATCCTGAAAGTGAAAAAATCGCAAAAGCCCTGCTCAAAATAGGCTTTGCTTATTTTGAACTCGATAGAGCTCAAAAAGGTAAAGAAGCTTTAGAGAAAGTGCTTGATCAATTTCCACAATCCAACGAGGCTTTTCTGGCCGAAGACAAACTCTCAAGCCTCAGATAACATGTTTCAAAGAAATCAATTGCAAATCCCTCTAATCGTCTCCTCTCAACAAAAGAATACACATTAACATGGGAAAGATTACCCTTCTTTCTGAAAACCTTTCCAACAAGATTGCGGCGGGAGAGGTCGTTGAACGGCCTGCATCGGTGGTTAAAGAACTGGTCGAAAATGCCATTGACGCCAAAAGCAGCCGTATCTTCGTCTCGATTTTGGAGGGGGGCACCGAATACATTCAAGTCGTGGATGACGGTGAAGGCATGTCTCAGGATGAAGCCTTACTCGCTTTCAGACGACACGCCACCAGCAAAATTTCAAACGAGGCGGATCTTGCAGCCATTCAGACCCTTGGTTTTCGGGGTGAAGCCCTGCCAAGCATCGCCTCAATTGCAGAAGTCAGTCTGGTCACACAGCGTGAAAATACGACGGAAGGATGCGAAATCCGAATTTCCGGAGGCGGCGTACCCGATGTCAAATCAGTCGGCGCACCCCAGGGATCCTCTTTTGAAGTCAGGAAGCTTTTCTACAACGTACCCGCACGAAAAAAATTCCTTAAAACACGCCAGACCGAATTGAGTCACATCAGCCGTCTGCTTTCCGACCTCGCTTTGTCCCATGCTCACATTCATTTTCGCCTGATACATGGTGGTCGCAGTCTACTCGATGTGCCTGCTTGTTCCACCGTAAAAGAACGTGTCTTTCAGTTATTCGGAGAAAAAATCCTCTCCCAGACCATGCAAATCTCCGGTGATACCCCCGCTCTGAAGGGACTTTCAATTGAAGCCTTTCTTTCACGTCCTCCTCTTAAAAAAAATTTCAGGCGTGAACAACGCATTTTTGTCAATCACCGACCCGTCAAATCCGCCCTGATAAACCATGCCATCTACGATGCCTACGGCACCGCCCTCATGAAAGGCGAAGCCCCCTTTTTTGTCCTCTTTTTGAAGGTTGACCCAAGTGAGGTGGATGTTAATGTGCATCCGACCAAGAGTGAAGTGCGCTTTCGTGACACGGGTGCCGTACATCAAGCCGTCCGAAATCTCATTCGGGAAGCCATTTCACTAGAGCAGGATCGTTTTTTTAAAAAAGAACCTGCGACACCCTTTCCCGCAAAAACCGAACAGGACTTTGTTTTTGGGAAAGCAGCATCAAGCAATCCGGTCAATCAGCGTCTTGGGCAGAACCTGGGACAAAACCTAGGAAATGACCAGCAATGGCTCGGTTGGCCTAAGCTGGAAACGCCTTCAAGCACAAAAGTGGAGGAGGCGACTGAAAGCTACACGACCGAAACAAGCCTCTTTTCCGGCGCGGTAGAAAATCAACGATTGATTGGCGAACTGCCGATGATCCGTCCTCTTGGCCAAGTTTATGGCACCTTCCTTTTGGCAGAAATAGACGGTGAATTCGTGATCGTCGATCAACATACGGCCCACGAGCGGATTCTGTATGAAGAGTTAGTAGCGGCATGGCAAAAAAGCCTGGAGGCCTCTGAAGCTAGCGACATCGGTCTGGAAATTCAGCCTTTTTTGATTCCTCAGCAAGTGGATCTGCCACTCGCAAAAGGAGCCGTTTTAAAAGACCACCTCCAGACCTTGGAACACATTGGCTGCAAAATTGAGTCATTCAGTGAAACCCATTTTATTGTGCGCGAGATGCCTGCATTGCTCGTCGGAATGCACCTCGAATCCTTCCTGCACGCCCTATGTGATGACCTGGCCGAATTTGGTCTCAGCAACAAAACACAAAAACCTTTTCTAAGCATCATGGCCTCAATGGCCTGTCATGCGGCGGTTCGTGCCAATCAAAAAATGAGTCTGCCCGAAATTGAAGCCCTTTTACGAAAATACTTTCAATCCAATACCCCCCTCACCTGTCCGCATGGTCGCCCGATTGTGCTGACTTATGCCATGTCAGACCTGGAAAAAAACTTCAGGCGAAAATGACCTCTGCATCAAAAAAGAATCTTTCAAAAGAAAACAGCTTGCGTGATCGCCTCGCAAAAAAAAAGCCCTGGCTCGTCATTGTCGGGCCCACAGCCGTCGGAAAAAGTGCTATTGCAGAGCATTTGGCACAAAGGCTTCATACTGACATTGTCATTGCCGACTCCAGGCAAATCTACAAAGGCATGGAGATTGGCACCGGGAAACCAGATCATGCAGCGCGTTTAAGAATCCACCGCTACCTCATCGACCTTGTTTCGCCCGATGAATCTTTTTCGGCGGGAACTTACAAAAAAATGGCCGAAACCGTCATTGCAAAGATCGAAAAAACAGGCAAAACGGTTTTGATCGAAGGGGGCACAGGACTCTACATCAAAGCCCTGCTTTACGGGCTTTGGGAAGGCCCTCCCGCTGATTGGGTTTTAAGGGAGAAACTCCGACAACAGGAAAGCGATGAAGGTGAAGGCACGCTACATCGGCATTTATCAGAAATCGATCCCGAAACAAGCAAAAAAATCCATCCGAGAGATCTCCCCAAAATCATCCGAGCCTTGGAAGTCTACACACTTTGCGGTCGCCCGCTTTCCGAAGTGCATCAAACCCACCAAAATACCGGACGACAGAGACATCCGAGCCGAATCATCGGACTCAGCAGGAACAGAAAAGATCTCTATCAGCGAATCGAGCAACGGGTTGAGGAGTATATTGAGGCCGGTTTAGTCGAAGAAGTTAGGGGCCTGCTTGAAAATGGACTTCAGCCGACACAGCAGTCCATGCGTGCCTTGGGATATCGACAAATTGTCCCGACAATCATGGGAGAACGCTCACTGGACGAATCGGTCGATATATTAAAACGGGACACCCGACGATTTGCAAAACGACAATTGACCTGGTTTCGTGCTGAGCCAAACATTGAATGGATCGATCTGGAAACGGGCACTGAGGCAGATGAAATTATCCCAAAAATCCTACAATTTAACCTGGAATCTGATTCACAAGACGCTTGAAGAAATATAGGATTGTGTTATAATTCCGCACATTTATTTTTGAAAAAAGGGACTTTAGATGACAAGTGATGTCAGTTCTGATCAGGCGAAAATCGGCATCATCGGCGGCAGCGGCCTTTATGACATGGAAGGCCTGGAAGAAATCCGGGAAGTAACCGTCTCTACACCCTTCGGCCCTCCTTCCGGTGCATTTCTGCTGGGACGTCTTGAAGGATTACCCGTCGCTTTTTTAGCCCGACACGGCAAAAATCACCACTTGCTGCCTTCCGAAATTAACTACCGCGCAAATCTTTTTGCCATGAAAAAACTGGGTGTCGAACGCATCCTCTCCGTCAGTGCGGTCGGCAGCATGAAAAAAGAAATCGCGCCGACCCACATCGTCATTCCCGACCAGTTTTACGATCTGACAAAAGGACGACAAAGTACCTTTTTTGGCGATGGCATCGTCGCCCATGTCAGCCTCGCCGACCCCATTTGTCCCGATCTCGCCACCCTATTGGCAGAAGCAGGTGAAAACCTGGGCGGTACGATGCATCGTGGTGGCACTTATCTCTGCATGGAAGGCCCGCAATTCTCAAGCCGTGCTGAATCCGAAGTGCATCGCAGCTGGGGTGTAGAAGTGATTGGCATGACCAATGCGACTGAAGCAAAGCTGGCGAGGGAAGCTGAAATCTGTTATGTCACCATCGCCCTTTCCACCGACTATGACTGCTGGTACGTAGAAGAAGGCCATGTCACCACTGAAATGATCTTAAAAGTATTGCGTGATAATGTCGCCTTTTCAAAACAACTGCTTCGTGCCGCCTTGAAAGAAATCGGGGCAGGAAAGCTCGCGACGACAAGAAACTGTTACTGCGCCAATGCCCTGAAAAATGCCATCGTCACACCCTCTCAGGCCATATCGACAACGACGAAAGAAAAACTTGCGCCGATTGTGGGGAAATATCTTTAAATGAAAAGCCTTGCATTCGTTGCCATCTTGTTACTTTCCGGCTGTGTCGATCATTTCACCGTGCCTTCAAAAGACGCCCTTCGACATCCCTTTCCACCATTGAAACAAAGTATTGAAACACGCCATGCCACACCGGATTTTTCTCTCGCTCAGCTTGAGAATGAAGGCATCGGCATCATCGGTATTTTAAAAGGCGGCCCGGAAAACCTCCGACAAAATGCGGCCTTTGAACTCTTTCAGGGACTCCGTTCTTCTTTTCCAAAAGTCCGAGTGATCCCCAGAAAAGACCTGCTCAAAGAGATTCGCGCTGCAGACAAGTTTTCTGATTATCAGGACTTTTTGAGAGACTATGAAACCAGTCGTTTGATGGATGCAAACAAACTAAAAGCCTGGGGAGAGTTCAGCGGTGTTCGCTACCTTTTTATTGGACAGGTCACAGCAAACGATAAACACACTGCCACCCGAACAATGACTTTAGGAGAAGATGGCGTCGGAGAAAAAATTTCGGCCTCATCTTCAGGGCCGGCTCATATTCCCTACGAGGTTGAAAAAGAGGTCAGCATCCTTGGAGAGCTATGGGACAGCCGCTGCGGCAACGCCATTTGGATCGGAAGCAGTCGAGCCGAAGTAAAAGAGCCGGTTGAGCGGGAGCGGGTGCGTGTCGAAGACATTTTCACAATGGCCACCCGAAAGCTGATCAGCGGATTTGATGCTACAATGAAAAGAAGTTCCAATCTGGAAAAATCCACAAGCTGTTAATCCACCCGCTTTAATCCATTTAAGGAATAGAGGAAAACAATGAGTTTATTGGTTGTAGGATCTGTTGCATTTGATTCGGTCAAAACGCCCTTTGGCGAAGTTGATGAAGTTCTGGGTGGTTCTGCCACCTATTTTTCTACCGCAGCGAGCTACTTTACCGATGTCAGTTTGGTTGCTGTCATCGGAGAAGATTTCCCGAAAGCCCATGTCGATTTTTTATCGGGGCGCGGTATCAATGTCGCGGGGCTGAGTCGTGTGCCGGGCCGAACCTTCCGATGGCGCGGCGAATACAGCTATCAACTGAACGAAGCAAAAACCCTTGAAACCCAGCTCAATGTCTTCCAGGAATTCAGCCCCACACTACCCGCCTCGTATCAAGATGCCGAGTTTGTTTTTCTGGCCAATATTGATCCCGACTTGCAACGCGACGTTTTAAAACAGGTAAAATCGCCGAAGCTGGTGGCCTGCGATACGATGAACTTCTGGATAGAAGGCAAACGAGACTCTTTAATTGAAACCCTCAAAGCCGTTGACATCCTGATCATCAACGATGGAGAAGCGCGGGAACTGGCAAAAGAAGTCAACCTGGTGAAAGCTGCAAAAAAAATTATTTCGCTCGGACCTAAAACACTCGTCATCAAACAGGGTGAGTACGGTGCTCTGATGTTCACAGAAGGCAGTATCTTCGCAGCACCCGCCTTTCCGCTTGAAGAGGTTTTTGATCCAACAGGGGCCGGGGATTCTTTTGCAGGTGGCTTCATGGGTTATCTCTCCAAGTGCGGCAGTGTCAATGAAAAGAACATTCGCCAGGCTGTCATTTACGGCAGCACCATGGCCTCAATCAATGTAGAAGCCTTCAGCCTAGATCGCATGCGTGACCTGTCACAAGCAGACATCGCAAAACGCTATCAGGCATTTAAGGCCCTCACCACCTTTGACCTAAAATGAGCACTCTGATTAAAAGCTCAACCCGAACCATCGCGTGGAAAATACCGCTGCTGCTGGTCTGTCTGCTTGTTTTACAAGCCTGCGGATTCAAGGAAGCCCGACTCAAACGAGAAAAAAATGCCTCGGCCCACTATCAATACGGCATCGCCTATCTGGCAGATAAACCCACGGAAGTCTTAAGAGCGCACATTGAATTTCAGAAAGCCGTTGAGATGGACGATAACAATCGAGAAGCCTTTTATGCGCTCGGTCATGTCCGCTTTCTGCTAATGAAGTACGAAGAATCGATTGCCTCGTTTAAGCAGGTGCTTTCAATTGACCCCGACTATTCCCAAGCCCATAATTACCTCGGCAAGATTTACGCCTCACAGGGGAAATATGACCTGGCAATTGCCTCTTATGAAGAGGCCTTGAGAAACTCAAAATATGAAACCCCGGAAGCACCGTATTGGAATCTCGCCCTGGTTTTTATCCGTCAAAAAAAATACAAATATGCCATTCAGGCGCTCAATAACGCCCTGCTCATGAAACCCAACATTACATTGGTTCACAACCTGCTCGGAAAAACCTACTTTAAAATGGGAGCGCATCAAAAAGCGATAGAGGCCTACGAAAAAACCATTCAACTCACACCGGACAATGTCGCGGCCCACTACGGGCTTGCCTGCATCTATCAGGAACAGGGAGATCAGACACTTTCAGAAATGGAATTCGATACCGTTCTCAGCCTTTCCCCTACCCTGCAAGATAAAAAAGAGTTCAAGGCCTGTTCATTTCCAGACGATTAAGGAACGCTAAACACACAAACAATGGATGATTTAGGGAAATATCTTCAGGCAGAGCGAAAAAAGCAAAAAGTTTCAATTGACGAAATCGCCTCTCATACAAAAATCCCCATCCGCTTTATTCAGGCGATGGAAGCCAATCAATTTGATCTCTTACCCAATGCTGTCTC
>CAZRYI010000076.1:5376-8581 GCA_964604255.1 uncultured Nitrospirota bacterium | reverse complement strand
GAAGCTGGGAATTTTTGCCCTAAAAACCAATTCCTGACTTTATCAGAGCTTCCTTAATACTGGCAAACAACCCATAAAATACAAAAATGAAGGTTTCTATAAAAGACCAAACACCAATTTTAGAAATATCTGGTAAAGTTAAATTAGTCCCTTCAACGTGGACATTTAGCAAAAAACAGTCTATACCAAAACAGCTGATTCGGGTGTTTTTCCATTCGCTTTATTAGGGAGGAGTCTATCGTGGACATGAAAAAAGATCTACAAAACTTTTTGTTCCGGCTACTGGGCACAAGCATTGTCATCAGCATCATCGTTGCATTTTCATCCTTTCCCTCTGATGCCTCAGAGACGATTATCGCAGCAATCACTTCAGCCATCATCGGCTAAATCAATTGACAGTTGTCAGTTAAGGGTTATCAGTTTTTACTTTCAAACTGTCAACCCTTAACCGTCAACTGCTTCCTCCGATCATCTCCTTAATAAACCCCTAAGAATCCTACAAACCCTGTCTTGTTCTCGGCGCTTAAAATTGCTATCTTGTCCGCTGGAAAATTCTCAGGTGGGTAATTTGCACGCGAATAACGCGCAGTACTCATGAATATTTAAGGAGTAACTCTATGGATAGGACAAGCGCTTCGACTGAAAACAAAGATCTCTTAACCCTGGGTATCAATGGCTTCGTTTATGCCGATCTTTATTCCCCGGAAGGCCTGAAGGCTTTGAACGACGCCTTTGAGCAAGTGATAAAGGAGAAAGATCCTGAGCTTTTTTCATCCTACCAGTCATATCACAACAATCCTGAACAGCCGCTAACAGCGCCTGAAGAGTCTGAAATCCTGATTCAAGCGGGCGTTCATTTGAGTGAATTTGTCTCAAAGCTTTTCAATGTTGAAGCCGAGCGTGAAGCCTTGATCGAAAGCGTTAGGTCGATCTTACCCATTTTCCGTTACAAAAAAATGTTTGTTCAAAAGAGGGTCATCAAAAAATACACAACAGACGACCTCGCGTCCCTTGATTATGAAACCCTTAATGACAAAGTACGACTATTGATTCAAATGATGCTGGGTGACTTGCCTGCTGAGCGAGATCGTGAAGAGGTCTTTGCAGAAATCACTTGCCAATTGCTTGATGCCGAAAAGGCCCTGGCAGACAAAATCAGCCGCGATGAAACCATTCCTGAAGCCATTCTTCAAACCCTCTCCAGCCTGCAAAAGAATCAAGAGCTGTCGCAGAGCAGTGAACCTGATGTGGATGATCCCGAAGTCGAAGCGCTCTACCACGAGTTGGCTGGTGGGCCTTTTGACGAATCTCAGGAAGCCGAGTTGTTGGAATTTGTTCAGCAACTGCTGGTACTGCTTGAAAAGTGGACCTTCGCTGCAATGCATGTCTCTGAAGGAGCGACATCAGTTAAACGCTGGGATGCCTTTACACAAGTTCACAAAATTGATTTTCAAAATCTGGTGAAGATCGAACGCCCGAACCTTGCGGCCCCTGAGTTTATCGTTGGCCCTGAAGAACACTATCGCAGGCGGGATGGTTTTAAACTCACCGATGGTCGTTGCTCGGAAAAAGAGGCGCAAAGTGAAATCGACTACTGCGTTATTTGTCACCCTCGCGAGAAAGACAGTTGTCGCACCGGGCTCTTTAAGAAAAAATCCAATGAATTGGAAAAAAATCCGCTCGGGATTGAACTGACCGGCTGTCCGCTCGACGAAAAAATTTCAGAAATGAATCAGCTTCAGGGACAAGGGGACGCCATTGCCGCCCTCGCCACAATTATCATCGACAATCCCATGGTGCCTGCGACGGGTCATCGGATCTGTAACGACTGCATGAAGGGCTGCATCTACCAGAAAAAAGAACCAGTCAACATCCCTCAAATCGAAACCCGCATCCTCACCGATGTGCTTGACATGCCTTATGGCTTCGAGATTTACAGCCTGCTCACCCGTTGGAACCCAATCAACCGGAAGCGACCTTATGCCCTCCCCTACAATGGCAAAAAAGTATTAGTGGTTGGTTTGGGTCCTGCCGGTTTTACCCTGGCCCAGTTTTTACTCAACGAAGGTTTTGGCGTCGTCGGCATTGATGGTTTGAAAATCGAACCGCTGCCGGAACGTCTGGTCGGAAATGCACAAAACACCCCGGAACCCGTGCGAGATGTCACAAGCCTTTATCATGAGCTGGATGATCGCATTCTGGCTGGTTTTGGTGGCGTTGCCGAATACGGCATTACCGTGCGTTGGGATAAAAACTTCTTGGATCTCATTCATTTAACCCTTGCACGCCGGAACCGTTTCGAGATGTTCGGTGGGACACGCTTCGGTGGCACGATTACCGTTGAAAAAGCCTGGAGCCTGGGTTTTGATCATATTGCCATTGCGGCTGGAGCAGGAAAACCCACGATTTTATGGATGAAAAACAACCTCATTCGCGGCGTGCGGAAAGCCTCGGACTTTTTGATGGCCCTGCAACTTACCGGAGCCTCCAAAAAATCTTCAATGGCCAATCTGCAATTGCGATTGCCCGCCATTATCATTGGTGGCGGTTTAACCGCAATCGACACCGCGACGGAGGCCATGGCCTACTATCCCGTTCAGGTTGAAAAAACGCTGGATTATTACGAAAAAATCTCGGCAGAATTTGGCGAAGAAACCATTTTAGCCATGTACGATGAAGAAGAAAAAGGCATTCTTCAGGAATTTTTAGCCCACGGAAAATGTATTCGTGAAGAACGTGCCCGCGCCGCACGGGAAGAAGAAGATCCTAATTTTATCCCGCTGCTTCGCGAATGGGGCGGTGTATCGCTCATCTATCGAAGGGATGTGCTCAACTCACCGGCCTATCGACTCAACCACGAAGAAATCATTAAATCTCTGGAAGAAGGCATTTATTACGTCGAATTGCAAAGCCCGACAGAAATCATTCCAGACGAATACGGGGCAGCCAAAGCCGTTAAGTTTGAAAAACAGGTATTAACAGGCGGTAAGTTACGCGGCTCAGGCGAGTTTATAGAACATTCCGCAAAATCCGTACTTGTCGCCGCCGGAACCAGCCCGAACATCATCTATGAAAGAGAGCATCCCGGCACCTTTGAAATGGATGGCCGCAAAAAGTTTTTCAAGCGCTTCCAACCCACTTGGGATGAGGACTCGCAAACACCTGAAACGCCCACCTTTGAAGCCTCGGATGACTGGACCACCCC
>CAZRYI010000076.1:0-5276 GCA_964604255.1 uncultured Nitrospirota bacterium | reverse complement strand
GAAGTAAAACGGCTCACACCCACCATTATCGAAGTCATCGTCAAAGCACCGATACAAGCAGAGCAGTTTGAACCGGGCCAGTTTTATCGTCTGCAAAACTATGAAGTCGGCGCAGAAATCATTGACGGCATTTCGATGAGCACCGAAGGCATTGCTTTAACCGGTGCCTGGGTCGATAAAGAAAAAGGCCTGCTTTCCTTCATCGCCCTGGAAATGGGGGTCAGCTCTCGTTTGTGTGCGGCACTGAAACCGGGCGAACCCGTGGTGGTGATGGGGCCCACCGGAGAACCGACCGAAATTGAGGAAAATGAAACTGTTTTGCTTGCAGGTGGCGGACTCGGCAACGCCGTGCTTTTTTCAATTGGCAAGGCCATGCGCGCCAAGGGCAACAAAGTGATTTATTTCGCCGGTTACAAAAAACCGGAAGACATCTACAAGGTGGAAGAGATTGAAGCCGCTTCAGACCTGATTGTTTGGAGTGTGGATTCCGGCACGGAAATCACACCAAGACGTTCACAGGACAAAACCTTTGTTGGCAACATTGTTGAAGCGATGGTCAGTTATTGCGAAGGCAAGTTGGGAGAAGCCCCGATTTCACTCAAAGAGGTTAATCGCATCATCGCCATCGGTTCCGACCGTATGATGGAAGCTGTGAAAGACGCACGTCACAGCAGCCTTGCCGCTTATCTCAATCCCGACCACATCGGCATCGGCAGCATCAACTCGCCCATGCAGTGCATGATGAAAGAGGTTTGCGCCCAATGTCTGCAAAAGCATGTGGACCCAGTAACCGGGGAAGAGGTCGCTCCGGTATTCTCCTGCTTCAATCAGGATCAAGAGCTGGATCGTGTAGATTTCCAGAATCTGAGGGATCGCCTGAAACAAAACTCGGTGATGGAAAAAATGAGCAATCGTATGCTGGATCTTTTGATGAAACAGAAAAACATCATGCGGGTCTAATATTGCGCTAAGGATTCATTGACAAAAAAACAATAAATACCTAATATTATCCGGTTTCAATTGAAATATGGGGCTGTAGCTCAGTTGGGAGAGCGCCTGGTTCGCAATCAGGAGGTCGTGGGTTCGATTCCCTCCAGCTCCACCAGTAAAATCAAAGACTCGCAATCTAAACTCAATTCTTGAAATACCTTCCGTTTTTACGCCTCAAGGCGCAGCCTGAAGAAATGATTTTGTAATTTGGGCCACTGGATTTCAAGTTTGGAGAATACCAAGGGCAAAGCCCAAAAACTTACCGGAGTGGCGCATCTCAAGATCCACCATGTTAGAGAGCCGAGGAGGGTGGAATTTTTGGGTAAAAATGGCAGCCACTTGCGACGCAGATTAACGCACTCTTCCGCCATCACCAAGTTGGTGTAACCGTAGTTCCGCCGTTCTTCAACTCGAAAAGGACCGGCGCTATTAAATAAATCACGATACAGTTTTACACTTCGGTAAACCGCCTGATACTCGCCTTTTACAAGAGAAACGCCTTTATGTACCGTTGATTCGCGGAGAATAATCGACCCTCCTTTTTTAAGACGTTTTTTCAACGTATTGAGGAGCGCGACAACGTCTGTATCATTCAGGTACATGCACAGGCCGCCGAGGAATATGATGTCGAAGGATTCCGCCGGAAGGTCTTTTCGACCATCTCCTTCAAGTATTTTGGCGTTGGGCAGATGAGCAATCCTTTCTTTGGCAGCCCTCAGCATCAGGTTGCTTTGCTCTATTCCAGTGACACTTTTATAGCGGCTGGCGAAAATTTCTGTCCATGCCCCCGCGCCACAGCCAACATCAAGCGCTGTCCCTGATTCAGGCGATTCATTTAACCAATCATCGATCGTTTTCACTTCTTTTTGCAATCGATATTTTGCGGAGCTGGCCGGGAGGTTGAATTCATGGGTCATCATGCTGATAGTCGCCGCTGTTCCGCCTTTTACGTTATCAAAGTAACGCTTGACCGCCGCGTCGTTGATCTGCTGCGCGATTGGCGCTTGTTCATTAATCAATTGGTTTTCATTCCCAGTGTCCATTATTTCTCGTTGACTATTGCGGTAATTTTATTGAGATGTGGTTCACATCATCCAAGCATATATGCGGTCAATCCGAGGACATAGACGATGAGGGCATAAATCCATTTTTCCGAAAATTTGGGTGTTTTAATTGGCGCAACATTCAAGGCAGCCAGAGAAAAACAGGCGACATAGAGGACCGCTGAAAAAGTCGTATGGCTAAAAAGCGCTTCAAACAGAAAAATAAAGGAGAGAATGATGCCATTGTTGTCAACCGCCATTCCTATATAAGTAGAATCTTCATTCAGGCCGAACAGATTGAAATAACTCAGCCGTATAGCGCAGGCGGCGACTATAAAAAAAGCGCCGGGGAGAAACCATGGGTTGAATTCTCCATAGCTCAGGAGAATAACGGCTGGAAGAATACCAAAGCTTACAATATCGATTAATGAGTCAAGCTGTCCCCCGAAATTCCGGTGGACGTCAGTGCGCCCCTTCATTCTTCGGGCAATCATTCCGTCTCCCCAGTCAAAAAGGATCGCCCAGAGCAATCCGATGATCGAGGCGGGGAAATTGCCCAAAATGGCAAAATATATGCCAATCACGGCAGATAAAAGTCCTGCAAGTGAGCATATATTGGGAAGGTCCCTCACAAAAGAAAGCATTGTGGGTTGACCAGTTTGTTCAGGTTTTTGGTTTGTCATTATTCTCAGGTATTCGGATTTCAAAGTTATCCGCTTGTAAAGCAGGCTTTACGAGAATGAAACAAGCCAAGCACCGTTTAAAGCCATTTTTACTCATATTGGGACATTGGTGGTCTTTTTAAGTGAGCAATTCCCCCAGGAGGTGCTAAGTACACAACGTGATCGCTACAGCACAGCGGAGACTGGTTTCGGGTAAGGGCTTTAGGAGCGGTGATTGATCCTCATTCTTGAGGGGAATCGGACCTCATTATGTCTTCTGTAACATCTGCGCTGGCCGTTACGCCAAGTTCGTAGGGGATACAAACATCTTCTCTGCTGTGATGAAGTCTTCTTTTGTGTCAATTTCCGTCCATTTTAAACCGGAAATATCTAAGGCATAAAATGGCACGTTTTTTTCGATTAATCGTTCATACGCAGCTTCATAATAGTCCTGATGGTTTTCCTTGTTTGCCATCATTGTTTCTAGCTCTACAAATAACAGTTCTGCTGTTTCACTACTAATTTTTTCAATGCCGATTGATTCACCCATCGCGTCTTTAGGATTGACTGTTTTACTCGCTTTGACAACCCTATTTTGACCTTCAATAATGACTTTAATTTCTTCAGCATCCAGATTGATATTCTTGTCGATACATAAACAGGTTTCATATTCGCTTTCAATCAAGTTAAGAAGGATCTCTTTATCAAACACTACGTCGGCATCAAACTTTACAAAAGCGGATTCCCCGACCAAGTCCTTGCTCAACATAAGAGAAAATCCGGTGTTTGTTTCTGCGTACTTGTCATTGAACACAAAATGGACGACTAAATTCGGAAATTTTGTGAGCACAGTGTCTTTTATTTGTTCTTGTAAATATCCAAGTACAAATATCACTTCGTTAATTCCGCAATCCTGAATATGAGATAACATCCTCTCAAGAATCGTATTGCCTCCAATTTTCAATAGACTTTTTGGGCAGTTGTTCGTCAAGGGTCTGATTCTGGAACCCACTCCAGCGGCCAAGATGATGGCCTTCATTTTATTGTTTTGTTCCATATTTTTATTTTCTCATGGGATCAAGAAGCATCTCTTTTGCTTTATGGGTTTGATAGCCTCTTTCGAACAAACGCCAGAAAGTGATTAAACCCTGAAGCGATAGTATTTCATTCAGACTGTAGCGGGTGATTCCAGATCTTCACCCTCGAAGCTCTCTCCCAAAAAAGTGACAGGCTTGATGATTGTGTGAATGATCCCTGTTGCAAGTCGATCAAAACCCCGTAAGACATCCCTCAGAGCATCTAAAAAGAACTGGAGATCATCAAGGGACAATTCCCCGATATTCCCAACCTGAAACACTCGCCCCTTAAAACACCCCTTGGCGCCATAGACAATAATGGATTTTTCTCGTAATTTTTGACGGAAAATGTCCACATCAATGTGAGAAGGGATATAGACAGTTGTTAAGACAGAACACATATCATTTTGATCAATTAGAAATTTAAGTCCTAAATTCAACATGCCTTGTCTCAAAAAGTTGGCTTTATATCTGAGATCAAGGTAGCGTTGTGCAAGCCCTTCAACTAGGATATTGTCCAATGCTTGTTCCAGAGCAAAGAAGAGTGGAACCGCAGGTGTATTGGGTGTCTGAGAAATTTTGAGGAACTGATAATGTTTGTTTAAATTCAGATAGGTGGATTGTTGCGGCAGATTTTCGAGGTTTTCAAATGCGATTGTCTTTCCCACAACGAAGGATAATCCGGGATAAGAAGCAACTGCCTTTGAACTCGAACTTGAACAAAAGGTGATGTGATTTTGTTCCATGTCAATCACTTCGGCTCCCACACTACTGACACAGTCTACGATGAACATCACGCCGTATTTAAGGCATAATGCGCCAACCTTTTCCAAAGGGTTCAGCATTCCAGAGCTTGTTTCATGATGAACCATCATAAGGATGTCGATTTTATATTTTCGTAGATAGGTTTCCACTTCTCCCAAATCCAAGCGGTCTCCCCAGGGGAATTTCAGGAGAAAAGTGTTTTTGTTCTGAATCACAGAAATGTTGTGCAAGCGCTCACCAAACTCACCATTGGATAAAATAAGAATATTTTTATCCCCAACGGCTGAAGAAAGGAGGGCTTCATTCGCTGCCGTGCCAGAACCGGTAATCACCACAGCTCGGTATTCAGACATGTTCCGTATCTCAAAAAGTCTCAGTAATTTATTTTCAATACGTCGTAACAAAAAGCTGAAATCGGCTTCCCGATGACAAATATCCTCTTTACAAATGGCGAGTCTCACATTTTTTGCCACATTGACTGGGCCAGGAGTGAATAATAAGAATTTTTTCACCTCAGGAGTGTTTTTTGGTAAATTATACAATGTCTTTACTTCTCATCCGGGGATGATAACAGAAACAAGAACGCAGCAGGGAAATATAAAAGAGGAGAGACCGAATAACTCAATCTACCTCAGAACCTACCCCCCCCCTCTTGATTATGGCGATATTTCTAGAAGGAGTATTAAATTGTAAATGCTTTCTTCCAAATTGATATGAAAAAAATAGGCGGAGATTTATCG
>CAZRYI010000075.1:6645-8643 GCA_964604255.1 uncultured Nitrospirota bacterium | reverse complement strand
TCAAACCCCATTTTTCAAATCTTCGGTTATACTATTAAGGGAGCTTTGTTGCTTCTATTTTTTCGCCTTTTTGGAACGTAGAAGCTGGAGATTTTTGCCTTGAAAAAACAATTCATGACTTATTCAGAGGCTCCTTAATGCTGGAAAAAATGGAAAAGATCGTGACTCGGGAAGACCTGCTTGTTTTCAGGGATTTTCTGCAAACGCGGACGGGTTTATTTTTCCCGGAATCGAAGTTTTTTGCCATTGAAAAAATCATGCAGGCCAATTTTGAAAATGCGCCTTTTCCCAGCTTTTCAAGCTACCTGCGGCATTTAAAATCACCCGAAGGAAATTTCCGACTCCGGCGGCTCATTTCGCTTCTCACCACGAATGAAACCTATTTTTTCAGGGGAAAACCTTATTTCGATTTGCTCGAAAAACAACTTCTGCCGGAACTCATTCGGAAAGCCGCCGATACTTCAAAAAACCTCACCATTTGGTCTGCCGGTTGCTCCACTGGAGAAGAGCCTTATTCCATCGCCATCGTCCTAAAAAAAATCCTGCCCGATTTTGCCGACTGGCACATTGAAATTATCGCCACCGACATTGATGGCGCAGCCCTGAACAAAGCCAGGAAGGGCAAGTACGGGCGTTGGTCTTTTCGCGGGATGGACGAACAATTGATTGCCCAGGCCTTTATTGAGGACGACGGTGACTATCGCATCAAGGACGAATATAGAGAATGGCTGTCTTTTAGAGAAAACAACCTTATCTCAGATCCCCCGCCAAAACCGAGTCGTTCGACCCACAAAATTGATCTTATTTTCTGCCGAAACGTCACCATCTATTTTGAGCAGGAAACAAGTGCAAAACTTGCCGCTGTTTTTTATGAGGCCATGGCCGACAATGCCTACCTCATTGTGGGACATGCAGAACACTCCGCCAACCATTATGCATCGTTTAAGTCACGCGCTTTTCCAGAAGCCATCGTTTATCAAAAAATACAAGATGCGCCAAAAACCAACAAACCGAGACCGACAGCACAAAAGAAAACAACAAAAGCCAAGGGCCGCAATTTAGCCGAACTGTTTAAAAAGTATAAAAAACCCATTGTGACTTCAAACAAACCCCGCCCCTATGAAAGTGAACGCAAGGCTTCTAGCGAAGAAAGCCGGATTTTTCATGAGGCCCTGCGAGCCTATATTGATAAAAAAGATGAGTTTGCCATCGACCGCTTCCTGCGTGTGCTGGATATCAATGCTAAAAATGCGAGGGCTTGCTGGATGCTTTCTCACATCGCCTCAAATCGCGCCCATTTTGATGACGCGCTTGCCTGGTCGGAGCGCGCCATTAAAATTGATCCGCTTGCAAAAGAACCTTATTACACCCTCTCCATTGTTTATTTGGCCAAAGAAAACTTTGAGCAGGCCATGACCGCGATTAAAAAAACCATCTACATTGATCATGAATTTGCCCTGGGTCATTTTGTGATGGGACAAATTTATCACCTAACAAAACAATCGACTCAGGCCAAACGCTGCCTGCTTACGGCCTGTACCCTGCTTCAGTGTACGGAAAGTGAGGCCGCCGTTTTTTTTGAAATCGAAAACCTGAGCGTGGCCGATTTGATTAACGCGCTCGGCCTGGAAACACGACAGAGATGACACTCGTCACCTTTTCAATCAGTGAAGCCCGCTATGCCCTGGATGTTCGGCATGTTGAAGAGGTGATTCCCTTGCCGACGATCACGCCCCTTTCAAAACTTCCGGCCTTTATTCGCGGCATGATTAACCTGCGAGGCAGGGCGATTCCGATTATCGATTTGAGAAAACGCCTGGGTTTTCTGGATGCAAAAGACGAACTCGACAACGACATTGTGGTGATCAAGGTGCATGAAAAAACCACGGGTTTGATCGTTGATAAAGTGCAGGTCGTCATCAATCTTGATGCCGATCAATTGATGCCGCCACCCGACATGATGGCGGGCATTGATATTCGCTACATCGCCCACGTCGC
>CAZRYI010000075.1:0-6545 GCA_964604255.1 uncultured Nitrospirota bacterium | reverse complement strand
TTTTATGTGAACGGAGAATTTTTCGGCATTGATGTTCAGTATTTGCAAGAGGTCTATGAAGCGGGAAAAGTCACAAAAATACCCTGCACCTCGCCCGTGCTTGCTGGTTTGATCAATTACAGAGGGCGCGTCCTCACCATTGTTCATCTCCCAATTTTACTGGACTTGCAGGATGTGCCGGAGCAGAGCGGATCGGATACAAGTATTCAGAAAGTGCTCGTTGTGGAATGTGATGGGCTCAGCCTGGGTTTGGGCATCGACAAATTAGATCACTTGCTGAAGCTGCCGCTTAAAGAGATTCAACCCGTGTCTTCTTTTTTTCGCGATAAAAACAAGTTCATTCAATCGGGTTTTCAAATGGATGCGCAGCCACTTTTAATTATTCAAGCCGAAGCACTTTTAAACGACGCACGCCTCACTGTGATTGAGGACGTGTGACATAGGCTGGGAACAGCTTTAGTGCCCCCCCCCTTAATCCCCCCCATTTTTAAAACAGGGGGGAGATTCCAAGTCCCCGCCCCTGCAAAGCGGGGGAGGGTTAGGGAGGGGCTTGCTCAATATTTTTTTGGAGGCATCTCATGACATCCAGCTCTTCTCAAGAAAAACCGTCAATGCGGCGGAAGCTGATTTCAATTATTGTGCTCACGCTGGCTATCGGCTTGGGCCTGATGTCGTTTTTTTCAATTAGAAACAACATTGAAAATATTAAAAATGCCGAAGAAAATAAAATCGACCTGCTTTCGGATGTGCTCACCATCGGCATTAAAAATGCGATGGTGACGGGAAATGCCCCCATTGTCATTGGTTGGCTCGAAGGCATTAAAAAGTCAAATGGCCTGGTTGAGCTAAAAGATTTTCACCGAAGCGGCAAAGAGGCTTTTGTTGATAATAAAACCAGGGCACAGGTCAATGAATGGCTGGGCATCACACGTTTTCCCCTGCACATCAGATCAAAAACCCCGAGCCATTACAATCCTGAACGCATGGAGGCGTTCAAAGAAGCGGTTGATACCGCAGCATCCGTTTCTTTTGATGAAGAAATCGACGGTGAACCCGTACACACCCGTCTTGTGCCGATCCTAAAAGACCAGCGCTGTATATTGTGTCACGGTTATGAAGATCATCCCGTGCGCAGCATCCTTCAGATTTCGGTTTCCCAAGTCACAGCCCTGGAAGCGATTAGAAGCAATATCATCTGGGCAGTGATTTCGTCTCTGATCGTGATTTTGTTGATTGGTATTGTCATGAGCCTGCTCATCAATCGAGAGGTCATTCGCCCCATTACCGATGCGGTTTTAAGGGTTTCGCAGGCCGCCGACAAACAGAACACCATCACCTCACAACAGGCTTCTTCAGTGCATGAAATTACGGCAACCGTCGAAGAGTTGAGCGCTTCATCCAAGCAGGTGAATGCAAAGGCTGAATCCCTGGCGGAACAGTCTCAAGAGGCACTTGCCATCGCCCATGAAGGACAGAGAACCATTGATGAATCCATTGGCGAGATGAACCAAATCAAAGAAAAAGTCTCAGAAATTGCCGAGGATGTTTTGACCTTGAGTGAAAATACCAACCAGATCGGGGCGATCATTAATGTGGTGGGCGACATTGCCAATAAAACAGACATGCTGGCTGTGAATGCCGCCATCGAAGCCGCAAAAGCCGGTGAACACGGAAAAGGGTTTGCCGTTGTTGCTTCGGAAGTGCGCTCTTTGGCCGACCAAAGCAAGAAAGCCGCAGCCAAAATTGAAAGTCTCGTTCAAGAAATTCAGCATTCGGTCAACTCCACGGTGATGACCACGGAAGAAGGCGGCAAAAAAGTGGATGTCGGTGTTAACCATATTTTGCTGGTGGGAGAAACCATCAACACCACCATCGAAACCATCAGCGCCACGGCAGATGCGGCAAATGAAATCGCCATTGCCTCTCGTCAGGAATCACTCGCCAACAACCAGGTTGCTGAAGCGATGGGGCAAATCAACCGAGGGATGCAGGATTCTGCCAGCGCCACAAAAGATGCACTTCATTCCATTCAACAGCTACAGGGTTTGATTGATCGCAGAGACCGGCTACAGCCCGAAGCCTAGTACAAGCAGATGGACCTAAATCCCGAAGAATTTGAACGCCTTTTTGAGGTCTTCAAAATTGAATGCGATGAACACCTCGCCCACCTGAATGCCGCCCTCGTCTCCCTTGAGGAAAACCCGGATCAAGCTGATTTAATTCAGGAAATCTTCAGAAATGCCCATAGCTTAAAAGGGGCATCTCGCATGATTGGTTTCACTGAAATTGAAGCCATTGCTCACAAAATGGAAACCCTCTTAGGCAAGGTCAATAACGAAGCCCTGCCTTTCTCATCGGAACTCAACACCCTCATTTTAAAAGGCTTGGATAACATTGCGCTGATGCTTCAAAACATTTCCGAAACAGGAGAGGCCAATGTTGATGCTTCTGCATTACTGGCAGAAATGGCACGCGGCATTCAAGGCGATTTTACTGAATCAGCCAATCAAATTGCGGTAAAAGAGGAAGCCGAAGAACCAGAAGAAGAAGCAGAAAAAGAAGAAAACATCCCCACCAGAGATCTGGATCTTTTTGCACAGGAAACCGCAGAGGCCCATCGAAAGCTGGTTGCCAGCCTGCTTGAAATTGAAAGAAACCCAAGATCTGCAAGTGACATCAAAAATGCCTACGAACAGGCACACGCGCTTAAAGGCAGTGCTCGAATTGTTGGACATGCGAGCATGGCGACACTGGCGTTTGCAATGGAAAAGCTGTTGCAGCCGGGTTTAGATGAGCGCTTCAAATCCTCATCTGAGATCATCGGTAAACTACTCCTTGCCTCCGACTTACTTAAACGCTTGATGGCAGAGGTAGAAGAACAAGAAGATTTCACACCGGAAGCCCAGCCGGAGCTTGCTGCATTGCTGCTGTCCCTTGATGTACTGCTACAAAATACAATCGAAACAGCCGAAACCAAGCCCATTTCCGCTTCAAATAAAAAAAGTCAAAACAAACAAAAAAGCCCCGTAAAAAAACCGAAAAAAACCAAGATCCGCAGACAGCAACACAGCACGGTGCGTGTGAGTGCAAAAAAGCTGGATCAACTCATGGATCAAACGGGTGAACTGCTGACCATGAAGTTGAAATCCCGGCAGCGCCTGCTCGACATTCAGGCCATCATCAATGACTATCAGCCTTTGAATAAAGCGATGAAAAATGTGCTGCAAGACAAAAAGCCGGACATTCCGCCAGGGGCTTCAAGTATCAAGGGCATCAGACGCTCTGAATCTGATAAACATCTGGAGAAACTTTCTGAGATTTCTGATCGATTAAACCTGCTGCACAAAGCCTTGTACGACGACTCCCGCAACTTTTCAATTATTATCGAACGCCTGCAACATGAGGTGCAGAAGACACGACTTTTTCCTTTTTCATCCGTCCTGGATATTTTTCCGCGCATGGTGAGAGACCTGGCCGTTTCGGTGAATAAAAAAATCACCTTACAAAGCACCGGCGGCAATATCGAACTGGATAAATTCATTCTGGAAGAGATTAAAGACCCGATGATGCACATCATCAGAAATTGTGTTGATCATGGCATTGAGTCGGAAGAGAGCCGTATCAAAGCAGGAAAAGAGGCAACAGGGCTTATCAAAATAGCGGTCGCACACAAAGGCAATAACGCTGTGATCAAGGTTTCGGACGATGGCAAAGGCATCAGCCTTGATCGCATTCGCGACGCAGCCATTGCAAAAAACCTTTATGACGACAAAGAAATTTATCAGATGAAAGACAAGCAGGTGCTGAACCTAATTTTTCATCCCGGTTTTTCGACCAGCGCCATTATCACGGATATTTCCGGCAGGGGCGTCGGCATGGATGTGGTGAAAGCGAACATCGAAAAGCTCAACGGCATCATTGATATTGAAACCGCAGCGGGTCAGGGATCGACCTTTACAATGGTGATTCCGCTGACCTTGAGCACGACACAATCCTTAAAAATAGCTGTTGGCGGCGGCATTTATTTTCTGCCTGTCATGATGGTTGAAAAAATCATCAAAGTCGTGGAAAGCGCCCTGCCGCTTGTGGAAGGTTTTCCGGCCATTTTCTACGACGGCAGCTACATCCCCTATGTCCGTTTAGCCCAAGTTTTGGAATTACCGGAAATTTCAGAAGAAAGCCGATTTCTCTCAAAATCAGGTGAAACCGCCGTGGCAATCTTGCGAGCCGGAAAAACCCTGGCCGCTTTTGGCATGGATAGATTCATGGGAGAAGAAGAGATTTTAATGAAGGGTCTAGGCCCTTTTATGAAACGGGTTCGCAATATTTCAGGTGTCACCATCAGGCGAGACGGCACCATTGCACCCGTGCTGAATGTGACTGACTTGATCAATACGGTGCAGCTCAGGGGCATCAGTCATTCAAAAAGAACGACGGTGGCATCAGATGTCCCGCCGGAACATGTGATTTTAATTGTGGATGATTCCACCATGACGCGCACCCTTGAAAAAAATATCCTCGCATCCTATGGCTACCGGATTATTACGGCCATCGACGGGCAGGATGCGCTTTTAAAACTGCAAAGCGAGCATGTGGATCTCGTGGTCAGTGATATTCAGATGCCGAATATGGATGGTCTTGAGCTCACGGAAAAAATCAAGCAGGACGAAAGCCTGAAACAGATTCCGGTTGTGCTTGTCACGGCCCTGGAATCGGTCGCCGACAAAAAAAGAGGGATTCAGGTGGGGGCAGATGCTTACATTGTGAAAAGCTCATTCGACCAATCCAACCTGCTCAGCACGATACAACGATTGATTTGAGATGATCATTTAACAGGAGAAACAAATGGGCGAGAAAATACGGATTTTGCTGGTGGATGACAGTAAGACACAATTGATCCGACTTCAGATGGCTTTTGAAAAAAAAGGCTACACGGTTCTCACGGCAGCGGATGGCCTTGAAGGCGTCAGCCGAGCATTTTCCGAGCAGCCGGACATTGTGGTCTCCGATATTATGATGCCGGAGCTGAACGGCTATCAACTCTGTCGCCTCTTAAAAAATGACCTACTGACGGCCCATATGCCCATTGTTCTTTTGACCAGTCTTGATCAAAAACAGGATCAATTCTGGGGCATTCGTGCAGGGGCCGATCAATACATCGTTAAAAGTTCAGATCTGGCTGGTCTTGAAAGTGTTGTCGAAAAACTTCTGGAAAACAAAATTCATGTCGAAAAAGCCGAAGCAGACAAACAAAGGAACAACAAACAGAAACCAGGCTCACAATCCATTAAATCCAATGTCAATCGACTGCTGGACAAGTTACTTTTTGAATCAACACTTTCCAGTGAAGCAAGGCAGTTGGCGAATTTTGTACACGACAAAGAAGTGCTGCTGGAAGCCATGCGAGCGCTCGTTAACAGCCTCGTTGATTACGATTGTCTTTGCCTTAGCCTCTTTGACCGGCGGGGCAGTCAATTTTATTTTGACCTGAAAGAACCCCTACCTGAAAAAGTGCTCAGTGATCTGCAAAAACAATTAACGAAGATGAACGCGTCAGCAGACAAAAGTGAGCAAATTGCAAGCCAGTTTTTTAAAAACAGCGCCCGAGCCAATCAAGAAACGTCCGACCCGATCTTGTCGCGATTGATTGTGCCGCTCAACATTCATCAGGAATGCATCGGGCATCTTTGTTTTCTTGCCACTCAGGAAAAAGCCTTTGCGGCAAAAACGGAAAATATTATTCAACTGCTCGCAAAAGACTTCTCGATGGTTTTTAAATTGATGCTTTTATACGATGAAACCAGGGAGCTTTCGATCAAAGACGGACTGACGAAGCTCTATAACAAACGCTATTTTTTAGAGATATTAGAAAAAGAGTTCAATCGATCCAGACGTTTTGGCTCTGCCCTCTCCTTCATCATCATGGACATCGACCACTTTAAGGCGGTCAACGATGTTCACGGCCATTTACAAGGCGATAGTATTCTGAGGGAAATGGGCGCCATTGTCGCAAAAAGCATCCGAAAGGTCGATTTTCCGGCGCGTTACGGCGGAGAGGAGTTTGTCATCATTTTGCCCAATACAAAACTTCAGGAAGCCGGAATCATTGCAGAAAAAATTCGATTAACCACAGAAGCCCACGCCTTCAAAGCAGAAAAATCTCCCATGAAAATCACCATCAGCCTGGGCGTCTCAAGCCTGAACGATGAAGTAGAAAGCACACTAGCACTCATCAAATTTGCCGATGATGCCCTTTACAAAGCCAAAGACAGCGGCAGAAATATGATCTGTTTGATGGAGGAGGAATAACCGAAAATCATTTTTGCTCCGTCTCTCGCAATAGCCCCGAGAGAGATGTCTTTGTGTCAATGACCTTGGCCTGAGTTGTTACCGTCGTGATATTTTCACTTTAAATGACTCACACAAGCAGTTAAGTTAGTCAAATTACTTTTGGAAGCTTTGACATTGCCTATCAATCCGAAAGACCGCCTCTTTCTTACCATCGACCAGGGTGGGCACTCCAGCCGTGCGTTTGTTTTTGATGT
>CAZRYI010000074.1:0-8645 GCA_964604255.1 uncultured Nitrospirota bacterium | reverse complement strand
CATATTGTGCAAAAGACAAAATTTTAATCCATTCTGCGTCTGATTTGTTAATTTTTCGGATTGCATTTTCAACACCTTTTGCCAACAAATGAGGCGCTGTGAGCAGAATGCCGATAAAGCTACCTGCCCGGATTATAAAGCGTCGTCGATTCATTTTTCACCTCCCCATAACTTAGCCAAACGTCGATCCCGCCCGCAACTGCGGCGATAGAGTTTATAGCGGATAGGGTTTTTGTTGTGAAAATCCTGGTGGTAGGTTTCTGCCGGATAAAAAATGGATGCGGCTGTGATCTCAGTCACGATGGGTTCTTTAAAGGGCTTGTTTTGTTTGAGTTGATCTTTGGAAGCAAGAGACAGTTTGCGCTGTTGGTCAGTGTGATAAAAAATGGCACTTCGGTACTGGTTTCCCTGATCACAAAATTGTGCGTCTTTTACGGTGGGATCAATACTACGCCAAAAAACATGGAGCAACTTTTCATAACTGACGACTTTTGGATCAAAGATGACTTTCACTACTTCGGTATGGCCTGTTCTACCGGATGTCACTTCCTCATAGGTCGGATTTTTTTTATGCCCGCCCGTATATCCTGAGGTGGTTGAAATAACGCCTTTGACTTCATCAAAATCATGCTCGGTACACCAGAAACAGCCACCACCAAAAGTGGCCGTTTGCAAACCGTCGGACAGCTCTGAACTATTGACTGGGTGAAGTCCGGCGTTTAAAAAGAAAATAACCAGCAATGTGGCCCAAAGTTGTTGTACGGTGTTTTTTTTCATCCTGTCTCCCCGCAAATGATATGACTTCACTATAAACAACTGCCTTCAAAAAAGTATCACGGAAAGATCACATTTTTCTCAATTATAAGATCAAGCGTAACAAAAGGAAGCCTCTGATGCCGGGCGATGGGAAACCGATTGCTTCTTCGTAATCGGCATCAAAAAGATTGTCGATTGTCAGCGACAAACGCCAGCTTTCATGAATCGTCCAGTTTGCTGTCGCATCCACTCGTAGATAAGCATTCAGGGTAACATCTCCGGTGGCAATGGCAGAATCGTGAATCTTTCCCACATGCAAAATGCTGATCTTCGCATTGAGGTTTTTTTGCGCCTGCCAGAAAGTCGTCATTCCTCCTCGCCATTTCGGACGATTTCGGAGGGCCTCGCTCGTTCCGATAATGTCTGTTTTTGTATAGTTGAGATGACTGGCAATAGAGACTTGTGCTGTGGCTTGCACTGAAAATTCGATTTCAAGGCCTTCTGTTTCAACTCGGGATCGATTGACGAGTTGCGGTGGCGGCCCCTCATCAAAATCAATCAAATTGAAAAATCTGTTTTTGAAATAATTTCCGCTTAAACGACTTTGCCCTGAAAACAGATCTTGCACAAAACCCAGTTCAAAGCTTTCGCTGGTTTCTGGCACCAGGTCGGCATTGCCGACAATGGGATTGCCCAAAGCAAAAAAACTGGGCAGCTTGAAACCTTCGCCCCAATTGGCTCTCAGGCTTGTTTGTGTTGCGTCGATGCGATAAAGCAGGCCAATACGGGGAGAAAGTTCACTTTCAAATCCCTCCGCATCATCTATGCGAAGTCCGCCTTCAATGATGAAGCCAATGCCTGAGTTGTATTGTGACTCAAAAAATGCTGCGAGAATCTTTCGCTCTGCTTTAAATCGACCGGGTATGGGGCCGCCGCCAAAATCAATGAGGCTATCACTTGTGCCTTCTTCAACTTGAAAGTCGATGCCCAGATTCACCTGCATTGCAGAAAAGGGTTCAAAGCGGTTGTCCAATACGAGATTGCTACGTTTAAACTGATTGTCACTGCTATTGGGTGGAATCCCGAATGGATCTCTCAGGCCGGGAGCCACGCCGGGTGAGCTGTGCTCTTCCTTTCTGAGATAAAAATTACTTTTTAATTGGCTGCGCCACCAGGGACGGAAGTCATGCGCTAAGATCATACCAAGAGTGAATTCTGTTGTGTCTCGTTGGTCAAGGCTTCTCAGGACGGCAAGCCGGGGCCCACCGCTGTCATCGGGAAAACTTTCGCTGTGGCTGTCGCTATAGCGGGAGACGAGTTCAATCCAGGTGCGATTGGAGGGTGAAACGCTTATTTTAGCGCTCATGTTTTTTCCAATGAATTCACTGCCCGCAACGGGAGAGCCATCATCAAGCCCGGAAAGGCTGAATCGATAGTCGGCTGAGCCGAATGTACCCCTGGTTTCAAGACCCGCACGATAAGCAGCATCTGTTCCAAATCCGACATCAAGAGTGATTTCAGGTGATGCGCTGCCCGCTCGGGTGACAATGTTGATGACGCCGCCCATCGCATCCGAGCCGTAAACAGAGGAAAGCGGGCCACGAATAATTTCAATTTTTTCGATGCTGTTTACATCCAGTGTCGAGAGATCAAAGGAGCCACCGCGACTATTGGTGGGGTCATTCATTTTAATACCGTCAATCAACACCAGGGTAAAATTGGGGTCACTGCCACGCAGATAAAGTGAACTCACCCCGCCACGTCCCCCCGCCTGATCAATATGCAGTCCCGGCACTAAACGCAGAAGATCCACGACACTGGTCGCTTGTCTGGCTTCAATCATTTCCCGATTGATGATGTTTGTGTTGTTCGTTGTTTTCGAGAGGGTAAAAGGAATGGGAGAAGCGGCAATGACGATGGCTTCAAGCATGGCGGGCGGGGCATCTTCCGCCATGGCAGTGTTTTCAAAAAGGGCAGCGAAAATGATCAGGAAATGGATGATGACACTGGAAGAGAGCGAACGATCAATCAAGGTTGGTTGTGTGAACCGAAGGACACTATCCTTCCATTGTATTCAGGGTGCTGTTTTCGCCTTCTTTTCTGGCTTTGTAGTTAATGAGGAAATCGCCTTTACTTTTTCCTCGATCAAAACTACTGCCATTGAGTTTGAATCGCGTCAGTTGTCTGGCTTCCTCACCGCTCAAGCCTTCGTATTCGATTCGGTAAATTGCCGAATAAATGATGGCGCGACCCGTGCCGTGATAACAGTGAATTAGTACGGGATAGGATGCGGGGTCGTCCATCACTTCAAAAAATTTGACGAGATTTTCTTTTGAAGGGACTTGGCCGGAAGGAATGTTGACGTGGCGGACGCCGGGCAGTTTTTCCACCGCCTCCCGTTCCAGGTCGATGCCGTCTTGTTTTCCAGGATTTAAAGCATCGTGCAGTTCTGGATGTCGTAGATCAATGACGGTTTTAATCTTGCTTTCAATCAGATAGTCAGCGATTTGATCGGGCGGGATTTTCCCTGATTTGTAGACCTTGTTTTCTGTGATGACCCCAAAACGATAGTTAAAATGTACATACCAAACATAGGGTAGACCGATCACGAGCGCGACGACGAGGAAAATTTTACCAGCTTTTTTCATTATTTCTTTTTCACCTGCGATTGTTTGTTGTGATGCAACATATATTGCGCACTCTTATAATAGCCTAAAGTGAGGGCCTGTAGCTTCTCTCTCAATTCGGGATACTGAGAACTGAGGTCATCACGCGGGGTTTCACTGCGAATATCATACAAACCGCCTCTTGTGCCATCGGCCAGCATATTAAAATAGTAGTCCTGCGTAATCAAGCCGATGCGGGGTGGATTTGAATGCTGTATCGTAAAAGCATAGCGGCTATTGTCATAGCGCGAATCAAAGATATCACGCCCCATTGTGGTTGCATTGTAGGATTGACCCACCAAGCCTGCAACGCTTGCCAAGACATCCACCTCTGAAACAACCGAATCCACTATTTTAGGATTTTTAATGAGATCCGGTGACCAAAAAACCAATGGCACCCGGTAGGAACCTAAGCCTAAGTGAGAGGAGCTTTCACCTTTGTAGGTGTGTTTGCCTGCAAACCCATCAATGCCGTGATCGCCCCACAAAACAAAAATCGTATTTTGATCATAGCCTGATTTTTTTGCCAGTTCGGAAAAATGGGCAATGGAATAGTCCATTAAACGGTAGGCATTAAACTCTTTTTCATCTTGAAAACCATAGGGCTGCACTTTTTCATCGCCCGGATGCTGAAGTTCAAATCCATAACTTTGATCGGGAATGGTATAGGGGCGATGGTTGCCCGAGGTTTGAATGATGGCAATAAAAGGTTTGTCTTCTTTTTTGAGTACGGCGTCGGCTTCGCGGAAGAGGTCAATGTCCGATATGCCCCAGACGTCGTTGCGTGGTGAACTATAATCGCCCTCTTCATAGAGCTGTAGGTTTGTAATGTTCTTGGTTAAGATACCGCGAATATTGCCCCAGGAAGCTGAACCCCCGATGAAATAATATTTCGCATAACCATCAAACTCATTCATGATGCTGTGCTGATCGACAACTAATGGGTTACGGCTGGATGTGCCTTGCAGTTCCACGTCGGGCATACCGGTGATCGTAGTAAAAACAGAACGGGCTGTGCCGGTTGAAGGCGTGAAAAAGTTTTTAAAAAAATAGCCTTGATCGGCGACCGATTGCGTAAAAGGTGTCGGGTCAAGTGGGTTTCCTGAGAGTGAGGTTTTGTAAGAAGCATAGGATTCCACCAGGATGAGGATGATATTGGGTTTGTCACCTAAACCTTCTTTCGCCGGGATGTGGCGCTGGTAAAATAAAGTCTCGGGGTCTTGATCTGCATCTGGAACACCCAGAAAATCGGCCATGAGTGTGTAGCTTTCTTTTGCCGCTGCAAGATCATAATTGATGCGGCCGTTTTTCCAGGTATCAAAAAAATAGTGGACGGGATTATAGGTCAACTGCGCCGCAAAAGGGTGTTGGCTGAAGGCAGCTTCAGACCAGCGCAGTGGGTATTGGGCCAACCTGCCGTGAATGCCGAATCCGACCCATAAAAAGGCAATGAAGCCAATGAGTGCCCCGCGCGACCGGGATAATGATGTCGCTGGGCTTCGCGCAATTTGCTGGTGGAAGCGCTGGATCATCCAGACAAAAGCAAGGATCACAGAAAAATAGGCAAGTAAAATCCAGATAACGGGATAGCTTTCCCAGACCATGTCGGCGGCAATGGCGGCATCCGCTAAAAATCGCGTGGCCGTAAAGTTGAGTCGTGAGTTCAGGTAGGCATAGTGGGCAAAATCAATGATGTAGCTCATGGCAAGGCCGGAGAAAACAATCGTCAAATAAAGTTGCCAGATGACGTAAAAGTGCTTTGATTCAAAGGGATTCAGTGCTTTGATCCAGGCCAGAAAAAACAAGGGGAGGATGATGACAAGGGATAAACGCAGATCAAAACGAAAACCCAGCCACATGGCCCTTAAAAAATCATCTGTGTTCAGCGGTGCATTGGCGGCATCGTAGACGATCCAGAAAATCAGACGCATCAAAACAAACAATGCGGTGAAGCTACAGACGAGCAAAAAGAGGTAACGCAATATTTTAGGAGTATGGGCCCAGGCTTTTTTCATCGGGGGGTAGCTTCTCTTGCGATTACAAATACTGGCAGATTTCTGAAAGCCTGGCAATACGTTTTGTACAATCGTGTTCGGATGCCGTGGATTGACGGTCGAGCAAAATTGGCATCATGCCCACCTTTTCTGCTCCGACGATATCGTGTTGGATGCTGTCTCCCACATGAATGCTTTGTGCAGCAGTGAGTTTGGACTGTTTCAGTGCGATTTCAAAAATTTCAGGGGCTGGTTTTGCAAAACCTTCCCGGCTTGAAAAACGGATGTCATCAAAAAAGTGGCGGATGCCGAGCATTTCACAAATGGCAGGCAGTCTGGAGTCGAAATTTGAAATGATCCCAATAAAATAACCCTCTGCCTTTAAATCGGACAAGACGGCCTTCGTTTCTGGAAAAAGTCGCCATGCCTGATCTTGTTCATAGAAGTGATACAGGTCTTCAAAAAAAAGATCGAAGTTGTCAAAGCGAATGTCCCCAAAAACCGTCCGTGCAAGCTGATGCCACCAGGCAAATTCGAGGATCTGCCGTTCCTGGGCAGCAATGCCCGGAAAAGCCAGGGCAGGACTGTGACTGAAAACAGTCTTAAATCGCCGATTCAGGAACTCAGCATCTTGTTGCACGCCGTGGCGCGCGGCAAAGCGGCTGTAGGTGGCACCGATACTTTCTTTGGCCTCAAAGAGCGTATCGCCCGCATCAAAAAAAATACCTTTGATCAATGATGGATTCACCTTAAGCTTCGCTTCAATTCCAAGCCTTTGATGAGACGATAGAGCATGTCATGAGTCGGCGTTGGTATGCCATGTTTTTCAGCTCGCCGAATGATTTCGCCATTCAGATATTCGATTTCAGTCTGTGTGCCATTGTTATAATCTTCGTACATTGAGGTGTAATAGGCCCGGAAGGCTTCGGTGGCCTGGATAGATTTTTCGGCGATTTTTGGATTCAGGGTGATACCTTCCGCCGCGGCAAGCGCCACAATTTCCTGAATACCTGCTCGCACAATGTCCAGCAAGTGTTCTGAATCGAGGATGAGAGAGACAGGGTGGTCGAGAATAACGGAGAGCGGATTGAAGCTGGCGTTCCAGCAGAGTTTTTCCCACTTGGCCTGGCGAATGCGGGATTTCAGAAAGCAGGAGATGCCTGCATTTGAAAGCAGGGCATGAACGGCTTTTGCACGGGGCGATTTTTCACCAGACAACTCCCCCAGTAAAATAGTGCCATTTTGTGAATGCACAATCACGCCGGGTGAAAGTCGTTTGGCAGTAATAATTGCAACACCCGCCAGCAGGGCGGCCTTCGGGTAAGCTTGCAGAATCTCGTCCTCCGCCGTAATACCATTTTGCAGCGTCATTAAAAGTGCGCCGTTTTCAATCGGTATTTGAAGGGAGCTTAAGACAGACGCCAGGTCGTAACATTTGACTGCCAACAGGATGAGATCAAATGAGGCACATGCAGAAGCATCCTGAATCAGCGGAGGGTGAACGGTGAAATCGCCATCGGGACTTCTGATTTCAAGGCCATGCTCTGCAATAGGGTCATAAGTCCCTGGTCGAAGCAGAAAAGTAACATCGACCTTGGCGTGAAAGAGCAGTGCGCCAAAATAGCCACCCACGGCCCCCGCACCGACAATCAGAATTTTTTTGATGGAAGCGTGATTCGGAATTTCTGAGTGATTCATCAAACTTAAACTATCGCAAAAAAAAGATGTTTTCTAACGGCAGATACCCTTATTGGTGACAAACATCTTTTCTCCGTTTTTCGCTTCAATATGATAACCCTCTTCTTTTTCATCCCATACCCCGAACATAGGGAAAAATGGTGAGGCATGAGCCCTGTATGCGACGACGATCTCATTGACAATCTTCTTACCGTCTAATCTTGCCAGTATGCCCTTATATTTTCTGGCAGCGATTTTACGATGATCCAGTTCTTCTTGACTCGCTTTTCGCCCAATACGCATGTTGTCCCTTATGATTGTTCCGGTAATGCCATATCGAAACTTCCCGTGCTTGTCATCGGGCTTGCTGATATCTACGAATTTGCAGCCCATATCACTTGATTGTGCCAGCTTGATGCGCGTTAACTGACTTTTCATCAATTGGTATTGCTTGGCGGCGTAGGGATTATCTTTCAATTCTCCCTTTACCATATCCTGTATTCGATAGAACATTTCATGATCTTCTGGCATCGGCACTGGCATAAACACAGCCATTGCATTTTCATAGTGTTTGAGTTGTTTGTTAATTTTTCTATCCGGGGTGAGCAATGACGCGCTGAGGTCATGCAATCCAAGTTCATTTTTGAAGCTCCGACAATCTTTATCAAGATTGTGCAAGAATTTTTTATAATCAAGTCGTTCCATGATGCCTTGTTTTGTATTGTTCAGATGCATTTCTCTCTCGTTTTTGCCATCAATGTTCTTAACATCGAAAGACCCTCCACGTCCCTTGGCGTTAATATTCCGCGCTGTCATACGGCTATCCTGAAACGCAGCTTCAAAGGTATCTTGATTTTCCCAGTCTCCCAGCGCTTGAAACCAATCGATCACTGCATGTTCTATCTCTTCTGTAGATTTTTCACTTAATAAGACTTGATCTAATTTATGACGACTATTACTAAGGCTCATAAAATTATCCTTCTCAAGGTTAAGCAGTTCGGTGGCAATTTTCTAGATTAAAATTCTAACAACTGAAAAGCCTCACGTGCTTTACCGATTAGATTTTCATCCTGATGATCTGGATAAGATCTGTGTGAATAGCTGTAGGTGATTCCAACATTTTTGTTATTAGGATGACGACAAGCATAACCGATAATATTAAGGATCATACTATCTTTGTTTTTTGATTCCCTGACTGCTTCTTTATCTTCGTAAATTGAATGAAAATTCATACAATAATCTTCTCTTTTACGGAGAACCCCAAACCGAGAGAAAACAACCAGACTTTATCTTCTTTTCTCCCGTTTTGTAGCTTGAGTCTCATGCTACACCACTTTGCATATTTCGGAGAGAGTTGCGCGTTTCAGGTGTTTGAATTTAGAGCTGAACTACGGTGTATCGGCAATGTGAAAACGTCTGGCTTTGCCTGAGCCGCCGTAGACCATGAAAACCTTCTTGCTTTCCCGGACTTGAATATCCGACCAGGCCCCTGCTTCACCATTGTAATAGGCATCGCTATCTTCCCCGGTGGCTCTGAAAAAATCAGGGTTTG
>CAZRYI010000073.1:0-8663 GCA_964604255.1 uncultured Nitrospirota bacterium | reverse complement strand
CTGCCGACTTGGCCGGGAGACCCTGCGCTCTCAATGACACGTTCTGCCAGTCTTTCTGAAGGTGACGACGCCAATGTGACGCAGCTTAACTTAAGTGTGCACACCGGCACCCATATTGATGCGCCCTTTCATTTTGTATCTGAGGGCATCGGTATTGATCAAATACCACTGGATATCCTGATCGGCCCCTGTCGGCTTCTTGAAATGACCGAACTGGCGCGAGGACAGGAAATTACCCACACCCACCTGGCACAACTGGATCTTAAAGGAGTCACGCGCCTTCTTTTTAAAACACGAAATTCACTTTTGTGGATTCAGGAAAATCGAGACTTCCAGAAAGATTTCATCGCACTTTCCGGCGAGGCTGCATCCTACCTTGTTGCACAAGGCATTCAACTGGTGGGAATCGACTATCTTTCCATCGAAAAATTTGACAATCCGGGCCATCCGACACATCATACCTTGTTAGAAAATAATGTTGTGATTCTCGAAGGCCTTAACTTGCATCATGTCCCCGCAGGAGATTATGAACTCATCGCCCTTCCGCTACCGCTTAAAGGGGCCGACGGTTCACCAACACGCGCCATTTTACGAAAGTAAACCAAGACGAAGCAGATCAAATACTAATGGAGAAAAATGAATGACCATTGATCAAAAGACCCCTGACACCCTCTCAATCAATACCATCCGAATGCTTGCTGTTGACGGGGTTCAAGCAGCCAATTCAGGCCACCCCGGCACACCGATGGGGCTGGCCCCGCTCGCTTACCTGCTCTGGAACCAATTTTTAAAACACAATCCGCGTAACCCCCAGTGGCCCGACCGTGACCGTTTTATTTTATCAGCCGGTCATGCCTCCATGTTGCTCTATTCCCTACTGCATCTGACGGGCTACAAACTTTCGCTGGACGACTTAAAAAACTTCCGTCAATGGGGAAGCAAGACACCGGGACATCCGGAATATGGTCACACCCCCGGCGTCGAAACCACCACCGGCCCGCTCGGTCAGGGTTTTGCCAATGCAGTGGGCATGGCTTTGACGGAACGTTTTCTAGCCCAAAAGTTTAATAAACCCGACCACGACATCGTGAACCATGCCACCTACGTCATTGCCGGAGACGGTGATTTGATGGAGGGTATCTGCTCAGAAGCGGCTTCCTTGGCCGGACATTTAGGGCTCGGAAAACTGTGCTGTTTTTACGATGACAACAAAATTACAATTGAAGGTAGCACCGACCTCGCTTTTTCCGAGGACGTTGGCGCACGATTCACGGCCTACGGCTGGCATGTGCTGAATGTCGGAAATGTTTCCGGCCCAGATGATTTTGAACGCCTTTCCGATGCCATTCGATCCGCTCAGTCGGAAAGCGGGCGCCCTTCCCTGCTCATTGTGCAAACCAATATTGGTTACGGCAGCCCCAACCGCCAGGACACCGCCGCTGCACATGGCGCAGCACTCGGAGAAGACGAAATCCGCTTAACCAAAGAGCGACTCGGCTGGCCGCTTGAACCGCTTTTTCACATCCCAGAAGAAGTCAAAAACCATATGCTCAAAGCAGTCGAGCGAGGACGGGCTTCAGAAGCCGTTTGGCAGGAGCAGTGGGAAACTTACACCGCACAATTCCCCGAACTGGCAAAAGAATGGGAAGAAGTCATCGACCGAAAACTACCCCTTGCATGGGATGAGGATATCCTGAGCTTTCAGCCGAAAGATAAAGCGGCGACTCGAAAAAGCTCTGGACAAATTCTCAATGCTCTCGCGCAAAAGCTACCAACTTTAATTGGTGGTTCTGCCGATCTCGCCCCATCCAACAATACTTTTCTCAAGGGTCTAGGGGAAATCAGCAAAAAAAGTTTCAGCGGTCGCAACATCCATTTCGGGATTCGAGAACATGCGATGGGCGGCATCTTAAACGGTATGGCTCTGCATCGCGGCGTGATAGCTTTTGGTGGCACGTTCATGGTTTTTTCAGATTATATGAAACCAGCCATCCGCCTGGCAGCCCTCATGTACCTGCCCGTTGTGTATGTGTTTACCCATGACAGCATCGGACTGGGCGAAGACGGCCCGACGCACCAGCCCGTCGAACATCTGGCCGCATTGCGATCCATTCCAAACCTGCGTGTTATTCGTCCCGCCGATGCAAAGGAAACAGCAGCGGCCTGGCATTTGGCGATTAAACATTCAGGGGGTCCCACAGCCCTGATCCTCTCCCGACAAACATTGCCTCAGCTTGATTGTGATGGAGAAAGATCCATCACATGTGTGGAGCAAGGTGCCTACATCCTCAAGGAGACAGCGGACAAAGCCCCGGATTTAATCCTCGTCAGCACGGGATCAGAAGTCCATCTCGCCCTTGCAGCAGGCGAACAACTTGAATCGGAAGGTCACGCCATTCGCGTCGTGAGTATGCCGAGCTGGGAATTGTTTGAGCAACAACCGACGACCTATCGACAGAATCTACTCCCGAAAGATGGCCCAGCCATCATCGCAATTGAAGCAGGTGCGTCATTTGGTTGGGATCGTTATATCGGTTTGCGGGGCCTCGTCATCGGCATGGATCGTTTTGGTGCCTCTGCCCCAGCGGATAAACTGATGAAAGTTTTTGGTTTTACAGTCGAAAATATAGTGACACAAGCTAAAAAACTGTTGAAAAAAGAGACTGATGGGTTGGATATCCTGTAGTTTAGGTTTCCTTATTTGAATTTCAGTATCTATAGTGATATCATTTTCTTGTGAGTGGTGTAGCAAAAACCCTTAAAGAAATGAAGGCGAACCCCAAGGGTGTTCGTTTCAGCCAGATCCAAAAGGTCTGTGAACATTATTTCGGCTCACCTCGCCAAAGCGGTAGTAGCCATTGTATTTATAAGACACCCTGGCCTGGTGATCCCCGTGTAAACATACAGAACCATAAAGGCTTAGCGAAGCCTTATCAGGTCAAGCAAGTATTGCTTGCCATTGAAAAACTTGAGGTCGGTCATGGCTATTGAAAGTGATAAATATACTTATCGGGTGATGTGGTCTGAGGACGATGAAGAATTTGTCGGATTGTGTGCTGAATTTCCCAGCCTGAGTTGGCTTGCACCTACTCCCGAAAAAGCCTTAAAAGGCATTTGTTCTGTTGCCAAAGAATGCGTTGAGGATATGGCTCAAAATAAAGAGGAAGTTCCTCTACCAATATCCATTAGGAATTATAGTGGGAAATTTATGGTTCGAGTTCCGCCGGAAGTCCACCGCCATCTTGTGATTGAGGCCGCAGAATCGGGAGTCAGCTTAAATCGCATCGCCAGCGCAAAACTTGCACATTAAAATCACATCACCCCGTGCCCTGAATATACGAATCCCCAAAAAGATCATTTTATTATCTTAGCTGAAGTAAATTACAGAGAATATCTTGTTCAAGATTTAAAATCATATGAGGTTCCCATGGAAAAGCTGCCAATTGGCAAACAACTCCAGTTCTTAAAGAACGCCTGTGAGGAGTAGTGGAAACTGAGAATACCCAGAGTGATCGGTTAGCTTGAACGATCAATAACAAGGAGAAAGAAATTATCATGAACAATAATCCCCTTAAAGAACTACGCACCTACGGCCAGTCGATCTGGCTTGATAATATTCGCCGGGATCTGATTGCTTCGGGCGGGCTTCAAAAACTGATTGATGATGACGGCATCCGGGGTGTCACCTCTAATCCAAGCATCTTTGAAAAGGCCATCATTGGCAGCGATGATTATGATCATTCTCTGATGCTTCTCCGTGCCGAAGGTAAACTTATCCCAGAAATATTAGAGGGACTTTCGATTCAGGATATTCAAATGGCCGCCGATGTTTTCAAGCCGGTTTTTGATGACTCAGAGGGAGAAGACGGCTTTATTTCACTCGAAGTCAGTCCCCTACTTGCCGATAAAGAAGAAGAAACCGTCGAAGCCGTGCTCGATCTTTACAAACGTGTCGCGCGTGAAAATGTCATGATCAAAGTCCCTGCAACAGCGGCGGGTATTCGAGCACATGAACGACTGACGGCAATGGCCATCTCAACCAACATGACCCTCATCTTTTCCCTGGAAACCTATCAAGCCGTCGCCGAAGCCTATATCAAGGGATTAAAACAGCTTGATGACAATCGCCAGCCATTGGGATCGGTTCGCTCGGTCGCCAGCGTCTTTGTCAGCCGTATTGACACAGAAGCCGACAAAGCCATTGCAGCATTACTTGAAGTGGAAAAAGATCCAAAAAAAACAGATCAACTCAAATCACTCGCCGGAAAAATTGCCGTATCCAACGCTAAAATGATCTATGCGTCATTTAAGACACTTTTTCAAGACGATGCCTTTGCCGAGTTAAAAAAACTCGGTGCGCATGTGCAACGGCCCTTGTGGGCAAGCACCGGCACTAAAAACCCCGCCTATTCAGACGTGCTCTACATTGAAGAACTGATCGGGCCGCATACCGTCAATACCGTTCCTCCGGCCACACTGGATGCCTTCCGGGATCATGGGAAAATCCGCTCAAGCATTGAAGAAGAAGTCGATGCTGCCGCGCTCAGTCTGAAGACACTTTCCGCTGTCGGCATTGATCTACAAAAAATCACCACACAACTTCAGGATGCGGGGGTTGAAGCTTTTGCCGACTCCTATCGGAACCTCATTGCAGCACTCACCGAAAAACAGGAGAAACTCGTTGATCGACACAGAATGCACTTTGGATGACCTTGGAGAATATAAATCTGCGGTTCAAGATACCTTAGAAGCACTGGGCAAACAGCGCCTTCCTGAGCGGATTTGGCACAAAGATAGCTCACTCTGGAAAAGTGATGCTGAGGTTCAAAAGAAGATTAAGAACCGCCTCGGCTGGCTGACGATCCCTGAAGCCATGCTGACACAGGTAAAAGGACTCACGGCCTTTGCGACTTTAATCAAAGAAGCCGGGTTCAAAGATGTCGTTTTACTCGGAATGGGCGGCAGCAGTCTTTGCCCGGAGGTCTTACGCCTTACTTTTGGCATCGCCGAAGGTTATCCGAAGCTCAGCGTACTCGATACAACCGACCCTGCAAGTATTCTCAAAGTAAGAAAAAGCCTCGACCTCAAACACAGCCTCTTTCTCTTAGCCAGTAAATCTGGTTCGACCATTGAGATGAAATCGCTTTATCAATACTTCGCCAATGAAATCCGAGAAAATACGGATGACCCCATTGGGGATCACTTTATCGCCATCACTGACCCGGACAGTCCCTTGGCTGATCTGGCTCGGGTGAACCAATTTCAAAAAGTCTTTATTGCACCGCCCGACGTCGGTGGACGCTTTTCGGCCCTCACTTATTTCGGATTGCTGCCAGCTGCCATCATTGGCATCGACAGCGGAGATTTTTTGAATCGTGCGATTGAGATGATACAAGCCTCTTCCACCAAGGTTCCCGTGGCGGAAAATCGATCCATTCGACTCGGTGCCATTCTCGGAACACTTGGAAAACTTGGACGGGATAAAATAACCCTGGTCACCTCAGAATCCATCTCAAGTTTCGGTCTCTGGGCAGAACAACTTGTTGCGGAGAGCACGGGTAAAGAAGGAAGGGGATTGATCCCGATTGCCGGTGAAACACTTGGCTCACCAGAAGTTTATGGTAATGACAGACTTTTTGTTTATCTTCGTGTGGCGACTGACGCAAATGAAGTACTCGACAAAAAAATGGATCAACTACGAAAAGCCGGTCATCCACTCGTGCAACTCCACCTTCGAGACAAACTTGATCTGGCCGGAGAATTTTTCCGCTGGGAAATGGCGACTTCGGTTGCTGCAGTGATTTCAGGCGTCAATCCATTTGATGAACCAAATGTCTCCGAAAGCAAGGCAATGACCATGAAAGTACTGGCATCACATCAACAGACAGGGAATTTTGATCTGCCACCGACGATTGTGGCAACAGATGGCATTGCACTTTGTGGGACATCGGCATCTACTCCAAATCAAAGCCTCGCAGAAGTTTTGACGCAATTTTTGTCTCAAGCTGAACCCGACAATTATGTCGCCCTGATGGCCTATTTTGAATGCTCAGAGAAAAACGAATCCCTGCTTCAAGCACTTCGCCTCAAAATTCGGGATCGTTTTCATGTGGCAACAACACTGGGCTATGGGCCACGATTTCTGCATTCCACCGGCCAGCTCCACAAGGGCGGCCCGAAAAAAGGCCTTTTTATTCAACTGACCTCTGAAGACAAAGAAGACATCGACATTCCGGGATCAGCCTACAGCTTCGGCGTACTGAAAAGGGCACAGGCCCTGGGAGATTGCAAGGCTTTACAGGAAAAAGGCTTGCGTGTCCTTGAGATTCGCTTAGGAACAAACCCTGATGACGCACTCAATCAATTGATTAAGATGACAGAATAGAGATCTCGGCAAATCCAAACACCTGAAATAGCTGTGTCTGCGACTTGCAAAACAGCACACATTGTGTTCTAAAGAGAATCATTAGGATCTGAAATGAAGCGCTTTAAGAAACACCAATTTTTATCCCCATCGCTCCTTCGCCTCTTAGGAAGCAAACAATGAAAAATTTCAAAATGGCTGCCATTTTCAGAGGAACTTGCCTTCTTGCTATTCTTCTTTTAAACCTTTCAGGCTGCGCCCAGGGAGATCCATCTACTGGGAAAAATGCCGGTTTTGAGGGAAGAAGCGCCATAGGGATCACATTGCCCGCAGTTTCTGATAACACAAGGTCAGCACTTGGAAAAGGAGAAAGTCACTCCGTCTTGCTGACGGTCACAGATGCCTCCGGTATGCCCTTGGCTATCGATCAAGTTGACGATGTCTCTCCAGGCGACAAGGTGATTATGACTGTCGATGTACCGCCTGGACCCGATAGAACTTTCACGGCAGAAATTTTTGATGCCAAGGGCAAAGTAAATTTAATGGGATGTGACACCGTAGATCTACAGGAAAATTCCCCAATTTTAATTCAAGTGGCAATCGACCCACCCATCATAATTTCCCCGGAGCGTCGGATGTTGCCTAGCAACAAAAACCAGACGTTTACGGCATCCCTAAATGACTGCCTGATAGAGGGCAGCGAGATCACATGGCATGTCGATGACATAGAAAACGGGAACTCAGTTATTGGCACGATTGTCCCGACGGGCGCTGAAACGGCAAATTATCAGGCCCCAGCACTCGTACCCAGTTCATGTCAGTCGCTTATAAAAGGCACTGTTGCTGCACAAGCCGGGCGGTATTTTGACGAGGCACAGATGCTGCTCTCTCATTGTGAAGATGCAAAACTCACTTGGGCCATACAGGCACCCGGAGCGGAGGGAACACAAGGCTTCGACGAAGGGATTGCCATTGCCTCCTTTTTGGACGGTCATTTTGTTGTCACCGGTCGTTTCGAAGATAAAACCACTTTTGGAAAAGGGGAAATAAATGAAACGACCTTCACGTCAAATGGTGCCTCAGATATCTTTGTGGCGCGCTATCAATCGGACGGCAACCTAGATTGGGTGAAACAGGCGGGAGGCACCAATTCGGACAGCGGTGCCGGTATTTCGACACACCCGGATGGAAGCAGTGTCATCACCGGCTATTTTACAGGGACAGCAACCTTCGGTTCAGGTGAAGTCAATGAAACATCTCTTACATCAGACGGGGTGCAGGACATCTTTGTCGCCCGTTATGATCCAGAGGGCATGCTGAGTTGGGCAGTGCAGGCCGGAGGAGCCGGAAACGATCAGGGCCATTCGGTCACTGCCCTAGCAGATGGCAGTGTTGCTGTGGCAGGTCACTTCTCAGAAAATGCTTATTTTGGACAAGAAGATATCATTATTTCTGCCGGATCCTCCGATATCTTCATTGCCAGATACTTGGCAGATGGATCGCTTGCCTGGGTCAGTCGCGCTGGAGGAATCAATGGCGACCACGCTCAGGCCGTCACAAAGGCCTCGGACGATGCGCTCTTCTTGAGTGGTAATTTTAGAGATTTCTCAATTTTTGGAGAAAAAACCGATCCCAATAGTCCGACGCTCAGATCACAAGGGTCTTCAGACATTTTTATCGCTCGCTATGACCTGGATGGAAACCTTGTCTGGGTGAGGCAGGCGGGTGGTGAAGCTTCCGATAGTAGCAATGCAATCGCTCCCAGTTTAGACGGTGGTGTCTTCGTTACAGGCCAGTTTCAGAATATTGCGTTCTTCGGGGCTGAAAACAATACGAGTTCTCTAACTGCTGCTTTTGAGTCAGATGACCTCTTTCTTGCCTACTACGATTCAGATGGAAACTTTATCTGGGTCAATCAGGTTGAGGGGCCAGGTCAGGATCATGGTGAGACCATCGCCTTACTTGCTGACGGCAGTGTTGTGCTTGCAGGTCATTTTGAAGAAACCACCACCTTCGCAAAAGGGGAAGTTGGTCTTGAACTGACCCTGACCGCAAGTGGGATTGCCGACCTTCCGCGATTAAATGAAGCATTCATTGCCTGTTACAATTCAGATGGTAAATTTGCCTGGGCAAAACAGGCAGGTGGAAACGGGAGTGATAAAATCCTTGGCCTTGCAACATTTAATGATGGCAGTATTGTTACGACAGGTCACTTTGCAGAGATTGCAACTTTTGGCGTGGGAGAAAGCGATCCGATTATTTTTCAAGCCGCAGGCCAGCGTGATTTTTTCATCGCCCG
>CAZRYI010000072.1:0-8742 GCA_964604255.1 uncultured Nitrospirota bacterium | reverse complement strand
AAAAACCACTTGCCACACTGAGACTGCCAGTAGACGCTGCTGTTTATACATTGCAAATCGGCAGTTTTTCCCTCCTTGATGGCATTGGAAATATTTGGCAAAGCTACATCAATCTCGTAGACCTCCAAAAAGATAATGAAACCCTCCGACAGGAGATTGCCAAGTTGGAAGGGGAAAACACTCGACTTGCGGAAAAAAGTCTGCTGGCGGATCGACTTCAGGCATTGCTCGACTTCAAGGAACATCAGGAGCTGGACACCATTGCAGCAACTGTCATTGGGCGAAAACCAACGCAATGGTTTGAAACATTCATCATCAACAAAGGTCAGGCCGACGGCGTTGAAATTGATATGGGCGTCATTGTGCCGCAAGGTATTGTCGGCAAGGTGATTCATGCCGCTACGCATTTTTCCCAGGTGTTGTTGGTCTCTGATCGAAACAGTGCCGTCAGTGCAAAGGTGCAGCGCACACGGGAGCAAGGCATTGTGCAAGGTGTGGACAGCGGATCGGCCCGGCTAAAATATTTTCCACATGATGCAGCCGTAGAAGTCGGTGATCTGCTATTAACCTCGGGCCTTGAAGGCAGTTTTTCCAAGGGCCTCAAGATCGGTCGCGTGGAGCAGATTCTCGGACGCAAAAAAGAACCTTTTCTGAAAATTGAAATCGGATTTGATTTTGACTTGGAAGCGGTTGAAGAGGTCCTGGTCATTCGCTCAATTGAAGACCAGAGCCTCCCCGAATAAGGAAAACAACTGACGCTTTGATCTGGCTTTTTAGACTCCTTACCTGTCTCGCCATCATTCCGGTACAGACCATTTTTCTGGAAAACTTTCAGATTCTGGGTGTCAAACCGGATCTGGCCCTGGTTCTGGTCTTTGTGCAGGGCTGGTTCTGGGGTGCCCCTAATGGCGTGTATTGGGGTGTCGCTTTAGGAGGCCTGCTTGATCTCTTTTCAGTGGGAAGCATCGGCTTAGGCCTCATGTTAAAAGCACTGGTCGGCGCAATTGCCGGACTCTTCGGCAAATCCTTCCTCCACCTCTCAACACGGGTTTATGTTGCCATTTTTTTGGTAGTGTCCCTCTTTCACGATGTCGCAGGGACGCTCTTGGTACACGGCTTTTCTGCGGAGGGTTTTCAAGCCATCTCGGCACAAGAGATCATCATTCGAGCGCTTTACAATACCGTGCTGAGCATGGCGGCTGTTTTTTTGATTCGAAATAGAATCAACCACCAGGAGATGCAAAGTTATGGGGGAGCGGTTTTTTCCCCAGGAAAAAAATAAGGTCTTAGAAGGTAAGATCTACTGGTTTTTTGCGCTCATCACCGTTGTATTATTACTGCTACTGCTGCGTGCATGGAACCTTCAGATTACCAACGAGGCCTACTACCTGAATCTTTCGGAAAACAACCGCCTGAGAATGGTTGAAACGCCGGCTCCTCGTGGACGAATCTATGACCGAAACGGGGCCTTACTGGTCAATAATGTCCCGAGTTTCAGCCTCTACCTGGTACGTGCCGATATGCAGAATCAGGTAGCGGTGCTGAAGCGACTCAGCCGCTTCACTGAAATTAACTCAACATCACTTTTGGACAGGTTAAAAAACGAAAGAGGCGACCCCTACCGGCCAATCAAAATTAAGAGTGATCTCAGTCTGCGCGAAGTGGCGCGCATTGAAGGCCATAGCCTGAGCCTGCCAGGTGTCAAGATTGAGGCGGAATTTAAAAGACACGCGATTGCAGGATCTTTGGCCGCTCACCTGCTCGGATATGTCGGTGAAATTACCAAAAGACAACTTGAACAGACCCAGTACACTGCAATCAAATCGGGAACGATTATCGGACAGTTCGGGATTGAAAAAACCTATGACGACACCCTGCAAGGCATCCCAGGGAAAAAACGCATTGAGGTGGATGCCCTGGGTCACGAACGTCAGGTCGTGAACGAAGTCTTTCCTCAACAGGGTAACGACATTTTTTTGACCCTAGACCTAGCACTTCAGGAAGCAGCCGAGTCGGCACTTGCAGGTCGTCCCGGTGCCCTTGTCGCCCTTGATCCGCGTAATGGAGAGGTACTGGCCATGGTCAGCCAGCCCGCATTTGATCCCAATTTGATTTCTAAAGGGGCCTCATCAAAACTGTGGCAAGCACTCATCAATGATAAATCTCGGCCTTTGACCAATCGTGCCATTCAGGGGCAATATCCACCGGGTTCCACTTTTAAGATGGTGATCGCCGCTGCGCTGCTGGATACAGAAACAGCAACAGCCGAAGATGAAATAAACTGCCGCGGGGCAATCCGCTTTGGAAAACGGCGTTTCAGGGATTGGAAACGTAGTGGTCATGGCATTGTTGCCCTTGAGCGCTCTCTGATTGAATCCTGCGATATCTACTACTATGAGATGGGCCGCAAACTCGGCGTGGATACGATTGCGGACTATGCAAAAGCACTCGGCTTCGGCAAACCCACCGGCATTGATCTGTCTTTTGAAAAAGGCGGTCTGATTCCGACAAAGGCCTGGAAAAAAAGGCGATTTAAAGAACCCTGGTATCCGGGCGAAACACTTTCGGTCGCCATTGGACAAGGTTATGTGACTGCGACGCCGCTACAGCTCGCCGCGATGATCGGCGCTTTGGCCGATGGCGATTGGCATCGACCCCATCTATTAAAGAAGACACGCAATGTATCTACGGGAGCGTTCACTGAGATCGAGTCGGAAAAAGGACGTCCTCTGCCGATTTCAAAAGAGGGACTTTTGACTATTCAAAGAGCACTCGCTGGCGTGGTCACGGATGCGCGCGGTACGGCAAGGCGCATTCAATCAGAACTTGTTGAAATCGCAGGTAAAACAGGAACGGCCCAGGTGGTGGCAATGAAAGCAGACAAGGACAAAATTCCAGGAGAGGAAGAGGAAGAAATTCCTGAAGCTTTCCGTGATCATGCCTGGTTTGTTGCTTATGCCCCCCGGGAGAACCCTCAAATCGCCCTGGTCGTCCTGGTTGAACACGGAGGTCATGGCGGCGCAACCGCCGCTCCCCTGGCTAAAATCGTCATCGAAAGCTATTTTCAGGAAACATCGCTTAAATCCAAGGCAGGACTGGAAAGGAATGAACGTGGTTGATCATCGTATGATTTCCGGCTTTGATCGCCTTTTATTCATCGTCCTTTTTTTTATCTTAGGGATCGGCGTTCTTTCGATTTACAGCGTGACCGGAGGTGTTTCCGCCACTGGCGGGACAGCCCTCTATTTAAAACAGATTTACTGGATCACCATTGGTTTTGCCGCTTTTCTCCTGATGGCCTGGATTGACTACCGGGAAATTGCCCGCTTCGCCTATCCGATTTACCTCGTGACCATCCTTTCTCTTGCACTCGTGCCACTTTTTGGACGCACGGGCATGGGTGCGAAACGTTGGCTGATGCTGGGTTCTTTTTCCTTTCAGCCCTCGGAGTTGGCGAAAATCGGACTGCTTTTTGCCTTGGCAAAATTCTTTTCAGACGATCACCCCAAGAAGGGTCTCGGCCTGAAACGGCTACTTTTTTCTGGAGCCATCCTGCTGATACCTTTTCTTTTTATCTTAAAACAGCCCGATCTGGGTACGGCCCTCTCCATCTCTACAATCTTTTTGAGCATGGTTTTTGTGATCGGCTTGCGCTCACGTTTCCTGATTTATTTTGTGCTCATTTCCGGCATGCTCTCTCCTTTTGCCGGACAGTTTTTTTGGAACAACTTGCAAGATTATCAGAAAAAGCGGATAGTCACCTTCATGAATCCGATGGAAGATCCGACGGGAACGGGTTATCAGATCATCCAGTCAAAGATTGCAATCGGGTCAGGCGGTTTTTTGGGAAAAGGGCTTTTTGGTGCCACACAAAGTCAGCTAAAATTTCTACCGGAGCGGCATACTGACTTCATTTTTTCGGCCTTTGCAGAGCAGTGGGGTTTTGTCGGCGTCTCTGTTTTGTTCGTCCTCTTTTTTATTGTTATTTTCTGGGGCATTGAAGTCGCCACGCTCTCGAAGGATTTACTTGGAACGCTCATCGCCATCGGTGTGATCGGTCTTATTTCGTTTTATTTTTTTGTTAATATCGGCATGACTTTAGGGGTCATGCCCGTTGTTGGTGTTCCACTGCCGCTCGTCAGTTACGGCGGCAGTGCCATGGTCACCACACTCGGAATGCTGGGACTTTTATTCAATGTTAAAGTGAGAAGAATGATTAGATGAAAATGAGGATTAAATGAAAACTGAAATTATTATTAATGCAGCGCGTGAAGAAGTGCGTGTGGCATTGATTGAAAACAGAGTTGTAACAGAAATTTATCTGGATCGTAAAAAAGAGCGGGGCATTGTCGGAAACGTCTACAAAGGAAAAGTCGTTAAAGTCCTGCCCGGTATGCAGGCAGCTTTTGTAGATATCGGCACCGAAAAAGCGGCCTTTCTTTATGTTGCCGACATCATGGTCAAAAAAGAATCACCACCGGAACAAAAAAAAGGAAAACCGGCTCAGGCGAAAACTAAAACCACCAAGGTGATTTCAGAAACTTTAAAAACTCCAGAAAATTCGGAGCCTGCTGAAGACGCCAAAACCCCGGCCAGCCTCGAAACCTCTGAAAAACCAGAGGCTTCCAAAACTTCGGAGGCTTCGGAACCTTTAGAAGTTTCTAAGCCCGCCGAGACACCAGAAAGTTCAGAAAATTCAGAAAATTCGGAGATTTCAAAGGCTTCATCGACCCCAGAAACACCGAAACTTCCTGAGACTACCGACACTTCAAAACCTTTGGCTATTTCGGAAGGGGCGACAACAACGGAAACCCTGGCGGTTCAGGACAGCGAAGAAGAAACACAGCCAGCGCATCACGAAGAGGAAGAAGAAGTCATTGATCTGCAAGAGGAGGGCGAAGGCAGTGAAGCACCGGCGGCTGTTGTCAGGCGCTCTAAAAAACGCTCAAATCAAGCCATTGAAGATCTTCTAAAAGAAGGCCAGGAAGTAGTCGTCCAAGTCACAAAAGACCCCATCGGCACAAAAGGCCCGCGTGTGACGACCTATGTTTCGCTTCCGGGCCGCTACCTGGTTTATATGCCGATGGTCAACCATGTGGGTGTTTCCCGACGTATTGGAAAAGAAGACGAACGCCAGCGCCTAAAGGAAATGATCCGGCGGCTGCGCAAAAAAGGGCACGGTTTTATTGTTCGTACCGTCAGTGATGGCACAACTGAAGAAGAATTTAAACAGGATATCGACTTCCTTGAAGGCATCTGGGAAGCGATTATCAAAAACAGTGAAGATCGACCGGCCCCGACCCTGGTGCATAATGATCTCGACCTCATCTTCAGGACTGTTCGGGATCTTTTTACAAAGGATATTAACCACCTCACCATTGATTCAAAAAAAGAATATGAGCGGATCAAGGAATTTGTCGGCACCTACCTGCCGACTTTTCTGCCGAGGCTCAAACTATGGACAAAAGATGAACCCATCTTTGATGCCTACGGCATCGAGGTTGAAATTTCCAAGGCCACAAACCGCCGGGTCTGGCTGAAATCGGGTGGTTATATTGTCATTGACCACGCCGAAGCCCTGACAGTGATTGACGTCAATACGGGGCGTTTTGTCGGAAAACGAGATCTTGAAGAAACGATTTTTAAAACCAACCTTGAAGCAGTGAAAGAGATTGCCTGCCAGCTCCGCCTTAGAAATATCGGCGGGATCATCATCATTGATCTCATCGACATGGACAAAGAACGCAATCAAAACAAAGTCATGAAAGCGCTCAATGAAGCGGTTTTAAATGACAAAGCGAAGATGCAGGTACTCAAGATTTCAGAACTCGGCCTGGTTCAGATTTCGCGTGAACGCACACGAGAATATCTGATGAAAATCCTTTCTGATCCCTGCCCTTATTGTGATGGCAAGGGACATACCAAGTCGCCCGTCACGATGGCCCATGAGCTTTTCCGTGAGATTCGACAGATTGCGTCGTCTCCAAGAGATAAAAAAGTCATCATCGGCGTTCACCCCTCAGTCGCTTCATTGCTCTATGACGACTTGCGGCAGGATGTGGAAGCGCTCGAAAAACAGTATAAAAAGAAAATCATCATCAAGGCTGATTCCAACCTCCACGTTGAACAATTTGACATTGTCACGCTGTAAAACCCACTGAATGCACCTGCCAACCAAGCCCCCTCCCCCGATTGTCCTTTCAATTGCTGGTTCCGACCCAGGGGGCGGGGCGGGCATTCAGGGCGATATCAAAGCGATTCACGCCAACGGGGCTTATGCCTTGTCTGTTGTCACTGCAATTACCGCGCAAAATACAATTGAAACGACGGATGTATTCGACCTGCCACTGCACATCATCCAGGCACAACTTAAAGCGATTTTTGATGATTTTGAGGTCGCTGCAATCAAAACAGGCATGTTGGCATCAAAAGAAATTGTCGAATGTGTTGCCGATGTCTTAAAACAACAGATGCCAATGCCGCTGATCCTTGATCCTGTCATGATGTCCACAAGCGGCTATCCCCTGCTCAAACCGGATGCCACCCAAACCTTAAAAAAAAATCTCATCCCCCTAGCAAGTCTCTTAACACCCAATATTGCCGAAGCCGAATTCCTGGCGGAAATGAAGATTACGAGTCGGTCAGAGGCTGAGTCGGCAGCAAAAGCGATCCATCAACTTGGCTGTGGCGCAGTCCTGTTAAAAGGAGGACACCTAAGCGAAGCACCCGGCTGTGACCTATTATATGACGGTGTGACTTTGACCTGGTTTGAGGGACGTTTGATCAACACATTGCACACACATGGCACCGGCTGCACCTATGCTTCCGCAATCGCAGCAAATTTAGCTCGGAACAGGACTTTACAAGAGGCTGTTGCGGATGCAAAACACTATGTGACTGAGGCGATCCGATATGGACTCAACATCGGTCAGGGTCACGGGCCGGTCAACCAGCTTTATTTGATGGAAGTGCCCCCACCCTAACCCTCCCCCGCTTTGCAGGGGAGGGAATTTCATTTCCCCCCTGTTTTAACGGGAGGGATTAAGGGGGGCATGTTTCATGTTTTTTTCCGAAGTCGATAGATATCCAGATCAACTAAATCGCCCTTTGAAAAAAGTCGGGTTTGCACACGTTCTTCTTTTTTCATGCCGATGCGTTTTAATAAAGTAATAGAGGCCTGATTATTGGGCAGCGATCTGCCTTCGATAACTTCGAGTTGCAGTGTGAGAAATCCAAATTTGATGACAGCCCGGCAGGCCTCCGTCATATATCCCAGGCCACGATGCGCATGGGCCAAAATAAAACCAATTTCCGCGAGTTTAAGTGAACGATCCCAGCGAATATAACCGATACTGCCAATGGCCTGTTCAGAGCCCTTTAAAAACAGCGACCAATTGCTTGGCAGGCCCTCAGGCAGTTGCCTTGGGTCGATTTGAAGTCCTGGACGAGGATTATCGACAGGCGCGTAGAGTTCGAGTCGGTCTGTGGAAAACCTTGGCGGCGTCCAGAATTTTGGCAGTTTTATTCTTTTTTGCAGTGCAAGTATTTCGCTTGCCTTTCTCGAATCGATTGACATAGACTTGCCCCGGTTTTTCTTCAATATTTCAAACAAACCCACCATAAAAGGAGATATTCATGGCAGATGTATTGATCGTCAGTTCTAAAGTTCGGAAGTTTATATCGGAAAAAGCGGAGTTCAACACTTCAGCTGAGTTTCTTGAAGCCTTGAGCAAACAAGTTGAAACCGTCTGCCTTGCTGCAATTGATCAAGCAAAAGCGGGAAAACGCAAAACAGTCAAAGCCCGCGATATTTCTTAATCGTTTTTTTATACAGCGTTCGCGGGCTTTCGTAGCAGTTTTGGTTTAAGACTTCCGCTCCTGATTTTCTGTCTTTTGTTTGATGTCCGGCAAAAGTAGCTTGTCACTTGCGCAGCGAAACCCGAACCCTTTGTTTTTAATCTCCGGTGTGAACCGACTTCGATTATAAACAGGTGCCGAAAGCCCGCAGCCGTATGACATGCAGTCATACCATGACCCGCCCCGTAAAACCTTGTTTCGCTTGCCATAGTGTACGTTGGGTACCTGGTTTCCCGGATACTGAAGATACCAATCGCTGACCCACTCATAGACATTCCCTGCCATATCATAGAGTCCATAAGGGCTTTTCCCCTCTTCAAAACTGCCGATGGGCAGGGTGCTGCCCTCCCACACATCCATGCCCTGTGCAAGCCAGTGTTGGGGCGTATTGGCCTTTTTGTGTGAAAACTGCACACCCCAGGGAAAGTTGCGTTGGTCATCGCCACGGGCTGCTTTTTCCCACTCTTCTTCATTCGGCAGTCGTTTTCCGACCCAATCGCAGTATCCAGCCGCATCGTACCAACTGACATACACAACAGGATGATTCGCCAGGGCCGGGGGATAAGTGCCTTCTCGCCACATCAACGGCCCTTTGGTCCCTGTTGCTTCAACATAAACCTGATAGTGGGCATTCGTTGTTTCATAGAGATCCATAAAAAAGTCGTCAACAAAAACCTTGTGGGCTGGGCCCTCGTCGGCATTGCCTTGTCCCTCAGCCGCCGGACGACCTGGGCTGCCCATGACATAGGAACCGGCGGGAATCAGCACTTGTTTTTGCTCAATGATTTTAATTTCACCCAGTGCTTCAACGGGTAAAAGCGCGACCGGCATGGACGGTTGACCGTGGCATTCCTGACATTCGGGTTGATTGAGGTTACGGTCTAA
>CAZRYI010000071.1:0-8780 GCA_964604255.1 uncultured Nitrospirota bacterium | reverse complement strand
CGGCCCGATTCCTTGCCTTTTATTGGCATATGACGTATGCTTTTTAGATGTAAGACAGTACTATACTAGTGTGGGCTAGAAAGGTTTTTTGGCCTGAATAATCACCAAATCAACACATCAACAAAGATGGAAGGGAGTGGAAATGGAAAAGGTCTCTCCGAATAGAGTGGGCGAAAGAATCCGCGCTGTCAGGGGCAAGCAGACTCAAACAGAGTTTGCCGAGGTGCTTGGCGTGAAGAAGCAAAACTATATCAGTCGATACGAACGGGGTCGTATTCCGTCACCGGATCTTTTGGTGCGTATTGCTGAAATTGGACGTGTCACAACCGATTGGTTGCTGACCGGAATGCGAGGCGGGGCGCGAGGTACGGCGCTTGCCAAAACAAAAACAATCAAAAAGCTCAAGCCGGGGCGGAAGAAAAAGGTTCTTGGCGCAAAAAAATAAGGAGAAAAAGTGATTCAAGCGACGTCGTTTATTTGGATGGATGGTCAGTTAGTCCCGTGGGAAGAGGCAAAAGTTCACGTGCTCACCCATTCCCTTCACTATGGCTTGGGTGTTTTTGAAGGCATCCGTTGTTATAAGGGAGACGAGGGAACCGCAATCTTCCGCTTGGAAGAACATACTGAGCGTTTATTTAGATCTGCGAAGGTCGTTCAAATGGACATCCCGTTTTCACATAAAGAGGTGAGCGATGCAATTGTTGAGACTGTACGTGTCAACAAGCTTGCAGAAGGTTATATTCGACCGCTTGCCTACATAGGTTATGGGGAAATGGGCCTCTACGCTAAGGATGCAAACATTCAGCTTTCTATTGCAGTTTGGCCTTGGGGTACCTACTTGGGAGAGGAGGGTCTCCGAAGTGGCATAAAGGTGTCGGTTTCTTCATTTGCCCGCCACCATGTGAATATCAGTTTAACGCGCGCAAAAGTAACAGGCTATTATGTGAATTCCCAGCTTGCAAAACGTGAAGCAAAAGAGGCCGGTTTTGACGAAGCCATTCTGCTAGATACAGAAGGTTTTGTTGCAGAAGGCCCGGGAGAGAATATCTTTATCGTTAGAAAAGGGGTGCTAAAAACAACGCCGATGAGTTCCTCCATTCTGGAAGGCATTACCCGTGAAACCATCCTTCAATTGGCGGAAGAGCACAACATTAAGGTTTGTGAAGAACGCTTTACCCGTGATGATCTTTATCTTGCCGATGAGGCTTTTTTTACTGGCACGGCTGCGGAAGTGACGCCGATTCGGGAGGTGGATGGTCGTGTTATTGGTTCTGGTAAACGAGGGCCGATTACGACACAGCTACAGGAAGCTTTTTTCAATATTGTTCGGGGAAAATCAAAAATCCACAAAAACTGGCTGACACAAGTTTAAAACAAAAACCCTACATTGTTTCAAAAAAGCGCCTCGGATATTATTTAAATATCTGAGGCGCTTTTTTTGTCACAAAAACAGTTCTTCAGCCTGGCGGCCACTGGAAGCTTCGTCCGCCCAGTAAGTGAATATGCAGGTGAAAAACCGTTTGTCCCGCTGATTCGCCTGAGTTGATGACGGTTCGGAAACCTGCTTCTAATAGTGAATGTTGTTTAGCGAGTGTTCTAACGACAGAAAAAAGATGGGCCATCGTAGCTTCGTCTTTTTGTACGATATCGGCCAGCCGGGCAATATGGGTTTTGGGAATGATGAGTAGGTGAGTCGGGGCTTTTGGACTGATGTCTTCAAAGGCAAGTGCGACATCATCTTCATACACTATTTTGCTCGGTATCTTTTTCTGGATGATCTTGCAGAAGAGGCAATCGGCCTCTGAATGCGGATTTTCTGTCATGCCTGCCTTCTCCTTATCATATCTGCGTCATGTCGGGTCTATTTCTGCCTGGATGCCTTTTCTTCAAGTCCTGAACGACGGGTTCTTTTTGAAAGCTCTGCTTCAACTTCGGAAAATGGGATGTCCAAGTAACCCAGACTCACGAACAAGTGATAAATGAGGTCGGCTGTTTCGTGGACGATTTCTTTTCTGTCTTCATTTTTAACGCCGATGATGAATTCCCCGGCCTCTTCCCCGACTTTTTTGAGAATGCGATCAATGCCACCCTGCATCAATTGGGAGGTGTAGGAATTTTCTGAAGGGCGATCTTTTCTTTCTTGAATGGTGTCGGCAAGTCTTTCCAATACCGTTTGCTGAGGGAGGTCATTACGATCAATGAGATGCCCTGCAGAGTCAATGCTGCGAAAAAAACAGGTTTTTGCCCCGGTATGGCAGGCGGCGACAACTTGTTCAACTTCTATTAAGAGCGTGTCCTGATCACAATCGAGATGGATGTGTTTAATTTTTTGAATATGGCCGGAGCTTTCCCCTTTGTGCCAGAGCTGCTTTCGGGAACGGCTCCAAAAGTGGGTTTCTCCGCTTGAAAGGCTGAGCCGAAGGGATTCGCTGTTCATGTAAGCCAGCATCAAAACAGCCTTGTTTTGATGGTCTTGGATGATGGCCGGAATGAGGCCGTCTTTAAATGTCAGTGTTTCCAAATCAAAGGAAGTCTGTACCATTTTAAAAGTGTTCCTTCTAAAAGTTTAAATGCTAGGTGTGTGATCAGTTCATCCTAGTAAAATCGGTGCTTATTGTAGGGGAAGCGCTTAAATAGTGCAATAATGTTTCATGAGTGCAACGTTTTTTCGGTTTTCACGCCGTTCTCTTGACAATTTTTAAAAGGCTATGCTAGTTTCGCTCGTTTTTGTGGCTCTAATCGCCCTTTAAATAAACGCTAAATTAAGGAGAAACTTATCGTGAAGAAATACCTACTTGCCCCGGGTCCTACTGCAATGTCCCCGGAAGTACTTTTGTCTATGGCTCAGCCCATCCTCCACCATCGCGCTCCGGAATTTGTCGAACTGATTAAGGGAGTAAGAGCAGATTTAAAATGGCTGTTTCAGACAGAAAATGAAGTGTTGATTATCGCTTCGACCGGGACCGGCGGCATGGAAGGTTCTGTTTCAAACTTTTTAAATCCAGGCGAAAAGGCACTCTTCGTTAACGGTGGCAAATTTGGAGAACGCTGGGGAAAAATCTGTAAGAGCTACGGTGTGCTGACAGAAGAAATCACAGTCGAATGGGGCTGTACAGTCAACCCGGACGATGTTGCCGCTGCCCTGAAAAAAGATCCTTCTATTAAAGCGGTGTTTACGCAGGCTTCTGAAACCTCGACGGGTGTTGCACATCCGATCAAGGAAATTGCTGAAGTGGTCAAGGCTTATCCTGATTGTCTGATGGTCGTCGATGCCATTTCGGCTCTGGGTGTTTTTGATGTGCAAACCGATGCCTGGGGACTGGATGTTGTTGTGAGTGGTTCTCAAAAAGCATTGGCCTTGCCGCCTGGATTGGCTTTTGTCTCGGTATCTGAAAAAGCCTGGGCACGGGCGGAAAAAGTAAATAATGCCACATTTTATTTTGATTTTAAAAAGGAACACAAGGCGATTCTTAAAAATCAAACAGCCTATACCGCCGCAGTTTCTCTTGTCGTCGGTTTAGCGCAATCTTTGAAAATGATGAAAGAAGAAGGCCGGGAAAATATTTATGCACGACGCGCCCTGATGGCGAAAGCCTTACGCGAAGCCATGACAGGCATTGGTTTGGCTTCCTTTCCGAAGCAGTCTCCCGCCGTTTCTGTGACGGCGATTTCGGTGCCCGAAGGTTATGACGGTCAGGCGATTTACAAAGATCTCCGGCTGAAATACGGCATTACGGCAGCAGGGGGCCAGGATCATCTAAAAGGAAAGGTATTTAGAATTTCCAACATGGGCTATTTGGATACCTTCGATACCATTACCGCGGTTGCAGCGATTGAAATGGTTTTAAAGGCGATGGGCTTCCCGCTTAAATTGGGAACCGGTGTTGGCATTGCTCAGGAAATTCTTTTAAAGAAATAATTGGAGGCAGTTATGCGGGTTTTAGTCAGTGATGCGCTTGCAGAAAAAGGCGTTGAAATACTTAAAAAAGGCGGCCTGAAGGTCGATGTCAATGTCGGTCTTAAGCCGGAAGCACTCCTGAAAATTATTCCGGATTATGATGGTCTCATCATCCGAAGCGCGACCAAAGTGACAAAAGAAGTGGTTGCAGCGGCCAAGAATTTGAAGATTATCGGTCGTGCCGGTTCCGGCCTCGACAATGTCGATATTCCGGCTGCGACCAAAAAGGGCATCGTGGTCATGAACACACCGGGCGGCAATACTGTCACAACAGCAGAACATGCTTTTGCTTTGTTGATTTCGATGGCGCGGCGGGTGCCTCAGGCGGATGCTTCCACAAAAGCCGGTAAATGGGAAAAGAAAAAGTTCATGGGCATCGAACTTTTTAATAAGAGCCTCGGTATCATTGGTGTGGGTGCCATCGGAAGTCATGTGGCTAAAATCGCCCAGGGCATGATGATGAATGTGCTGGCCTATGACGCCTTTCTTTCCCCGGAAAAAGCCAAGGAACTGGGCGTCGAAGTGGTTGATTTTGAAGGGCTGCTCTCCCGCTCGGACATCATTACCATTCACGCACCGATGACGCCGGATACCAAGCACATGATCAACGCAGCTTCGATTGAAAAGATGAAGCAGGGTGTACGCATCATTAACTGTGCCCGTGGTGGCATTGTCCACGAAGGTGATTTGTATGATGCCTTAAAGAGTGGCCAAGTCGCAGCAGCGGCCTTTGACGTTTTTGAGAAGGAACCGGTTGATCCGGCCCACCCTCTGCTCACCTTGGAAAACTTCATTTGCACCCCTCACCTGGGTGCGGCAACAAAAGAAGCGCAGGAAAATGTCGCCCTGGCGATTGCCGAGCAGACCGTTGATTTTCTCGTGCGAGATGTTGCGCGCTTTGCGGTGAACCTGCCTTCTGTGCCCTCTGACCTGCTTCCCAAGTTGCAGCCCTATATTGATCTGGCGGAAAAAGTCGGGTCTTTCATTGGTCAGACCAGTGAAGGCGGCCTTGAAGAAATCACCATTACCTATGTCGGCGAAGCGGCCGATATTGATACCGCACCGATTAAGGTTGCGGCCTTGAAAGGTTTGTTGAGTCCGATTTTGGAAGAGCCGGTCAATTCCGTGAATGCCCCTGAAATTGCAAAAGAACGCGGCATTCAAATCAACGAAGGCAAACGATCCGACGCCGGAAACTTTTCAAGCCTGCTTTCCATCAAGGTGAAAACGGGTGAGGTTGAACGCACGGTGACCGGGGCGATTTTCAATAAAACAGAGCCTCGTTTGGTTGAAATTGAAGGCATGTCACTCGAAGTGATTCCTTTTGGCAATATGCTCTACATTATGAGTGAAGACCAGCCGGGTGTCATTGGCACATTGGGAAAATTTCTCTCAGAGAATCACATCAATATTTCCAGAATGCAGCTTGGCAGAGAAAAAGCGGGCGGCAAAGCCATTTCGGTGATTGGCGTCGATTCGATTCTGGGCGCCGAAGTGCTGAATAAAATGAGAGCGCTGCCTCATCTGCTTTCCGTCAAACAAGTCAAAATGTAAGTATTTTCAGGTAATAAATCTCCACAAAAGAGCTGTAAGACAGGTTTGTCTTACAGCTCTTTTCCTTACAATTTAAGGGTTTTGACCCGATGCCATTCTCCACAAAAGTTAAAACAATGATCCCGAAAGGGGTTGCGACTCTCCTGCCTGAAGGCACTTATCGTCGTCGTTTCATCGAACGGGAGATTTTGTCCTCCTTTGATCGCTGGGCGTACCGGGAAGTTATTCCGCCCATTTTTGAATATTTTGATGTTGTTTCCCGGGGTGTGGGTGTAGAGCGGCTTGACAGTGCCTACAAATTCATCGACCGCGCAACGGGACGGATCATGGTTTTACGCCCTGATGTCACCCCCCAGATTGCCCGGATTGCGGCGACCTTGTTGGATGACCAGCCGAAACCGCTTCGTTTGTGTTATTCGGCCAATGTCTTTCGTCACGAAGAGGAACATGCGGGACGGGAGCGGGAGATTTTTCAGATTGGTGGAGAGCTGATCGGGCCGTCTGATGCCGAGGCTGATGCCGAAATGATTGCCCTGACCATTGAGATTTTGCTTCGCCTCGGGCTAAAATCCTTCCGCATTACCATGGGTCAAATGGCTTTTACACATGGCATCCTCAGCCCTTTTGCAGACCTTCCTGATTTTTCCAAAAAGATCCTCCATTGTGTTTCAAAAAAAGAAGCTTCTGAATTAGAGCGCCTTCTTAAAGAAGCGCAAGTGGATGCAAAAACGCAACAACAAGTCCTCGCCTTGATTGATCTGCTGGGAGGCGAAGAGGTCTTTGATACGGCTGCTACCCTCAGCGATCACCCAAACTGTGTGTCGGGACTTGAGCGTTTGCGGGAGGTCTATGCCATCTTAAAGGCAGCCGGTTACGAAAAATATCTCTTGATAGACCTGGGCGAAGTGCGAGGTTTCGACTATTACACTGGTACTATTTTTGAGGTGCTCTGCGATGGCGTGGGCTCGGAATTGGGTGGCGGCGGCAGATATGACAACCTGCTGGCACGCTTTGGTGCCCCTTCTCCCTCGACTGGTTTTGCGCTTTCGATTGAGCAGATTCAAAGTGCGCTTGAATATGCGAACCCGCCGGAAAATGAAGCCTGTCGTATTGATTTTCTCCTGCTGCATACGCAAAGTGAAATGGCGAAAGCGATGGCACTCAGTGCTCAATTGCGTGAAGCTGGTTTCCGGGTAATTCGGAAAAAGGTCGCTGATATTGAAAAACTTAATGACTTCGATACTTATCGTGAAGAAGCCAGGAAACAGCGCATCAACAAGATTTTGATCGTGCCTGACGAAAATTCAAAAAATCCGCTTCAAGAGCTTGACCCTGAGAATGGTGAGATTCGTCACCAGGATCGGGAAGATTTATTAGACTGGCTTCGCGCCGGTATGCCTTCAACCTAAATCCCGAAAAAAAACTATGGCGACTGTCGAACAATCCATCCAAAAATTGCCCCCGCAAAATATTGATGCGGAACAGGCGGTGCTTGCAGCCATTCTGCTTGATAACCTCGCCATGACCCGCGTGCTCGATACACTCAGTTCGGATGACTTCTACAAAGGGGTTCACCGAAAAATCTATAGCGCGATGGTTGATCTCAACGAAATGAACGAAGCCATTGACCTCATTACGCTGTCTGATCGTCTTCGCGCCAATAATCATCTCGAAGCCGTTGGCGGCACGGTCTACCTTTCTGAATTGCTCAACAGTATCGCGACCGGGGCGAACGTGCTGCAACACGCAAAAATCATTCACGAAAAAGCCGTGTCGCGAGACCTCATTAGCATCGCAACTGAAATTGTCACAAAGGGTTACGAAAATGATGGCAAGATCGAGGACTTACTGGATCAGGCCGAGCGGAACATTTTTGCCATCTCTGACAAGACGATGCGCACCTCTTTTGTCCCGATGAAAGAACTGGTTAAAAAAAGCTTTGAGATCATCGAAAAACTGGCAGACCAAAAACTGACCGGCCTACCATCGTATTACAAAGATCTGGACAAAATGACCTCCGGCTTGCAACCTTCGGATTTGATTATTGTTGCGGGGCGACCTTCAATGGGAAAAACAGCTTTTGCCATTGGCATGGCTCAAAACATCGCCCTTAGAGACAAGGGCACCGTGGGTATTTTCAGCCTCGAAATGTCCAAAGAACAGCTCGTGCTTCGCATGCTTTGCTCAGAGGCCCGCGTTGATGCACACAAGCTGCGTACCGGATTTCTCGGACGACCGGGCAATAACAATTGGGAACAGTTGATTCGGGCCGCCGGCAAATTGAACGAGGCCCCTATTTTTATTGACGACACACCTGCCATGACCATCCTGGAGATGCGTGCAAAGGCACGTCGCCTGAAAGCCGAGCATAACTTAAGCCTGATTATTGTTGACTACCTGCAACTGATGCGAGGCAGGGCGGATGTTAACAGTCGTGAACAGGAAATTTCCGACATCTCCCGTTCACTGAAAGGACTCGCAAAGGAGTTGAAAATCCCGGTGGTTGCGCTATCTCAGCTTTCCCGGGCAGTGGAATCCCGCCCCGAAAAGAAAAAACGGCCTATCCTTGCTGACCTGAGAGAGTCGGGAGCCATTGAGCAAGATGCCGATGTTGTGATCTTTATTTACCGTGAAGAGGTGTATGATCCCTGTAAGTGTGCAAGTGACGGGGAGTGCATTTGTGGTCGAAGAGGGGTGGCAGAGATCATCATCGGCAAACAAAGAAACGGGCCGATTGGCGATGTGCCGATGTCTTTTATTTCAAAATACACCCGATTTGAAGACCTCTCCAATGACCATCCCAGGCGTTTTCGACAGGAATAATCTACTCTTAGTCTTTTCATCTGGGCCGTGCAAAGCACCGCTTTGATTTGACTTTCCCCTGGATTCGCCCTATAATTTTTTTGGAAAGTCTATCGTTGATGGACAGATTGAATCTATTCCGGTTCAGTATTTATTTTTCGAGGAGACGGTGATGTTCGGAATTGGAATGCCGGAAATGCTGATCCTGCTTGTGATCATTTTTGTGATCTTTGGAGCAGGAAAATTACCCGAAATTGGATCGGGCCTCGGCAAAGCCATTCGAGGATTCAAAAAAGGGGTCTCTGAACCCGATGAAATTGATGTGACTCCGGGCACACATCCGCAAGAAAAAAAAGAATGAGTCCTCTTTTCAGACAGAGCCAAGTACTTCTGATTTAACCCTGTTGATATGTTTAAACGACTGATAGAACCCTCCACGATAGTCCCCTCAAAAAAACAGACGCGT
>CAZRYI010000070.1:0-8808 GCA_964604255.1 uncultured Nitrospirota bacterium | reverse complement strand
AAAGAATTGATCCAAATATGCTTACCCTGAACGACAAAGTCGTTTTTATCAATCGCTGTGCAAAGGTTGTGAAGGGCGGAAAACGCTTCTCCTTCTCTGCAATTGTTGTTGTTGGCGATGGCGATGGCATTGTCGGTGCAGGAACGGGAAAAGCCGCGGAAGTACCGGAAGCAATCAGAAAAGCCATTGAGGATGCCAAAAAAAACCTGATGCGCGTACCACTGGTTGGATCAACCATTCCCTTCGAAATTATTGGACGTTTTGGTGCTGAACGGGTTTTACTGAAACCAGCATCTGAAGGGACCGGTATTATCGCAGGTGGTGCTGTTCGGGCTGTGATGGAAATGGCGGGTGTTTCCAATATATTGAGCAAATGCCTTGGTGGTGGAAATCCAATTAATGTTGTAAGTGCAACGCTGAATGGTTTTTCGCGCCTAAAACTGCCTGAAGAAGTGATGAAAATGAGGAGAGCCTAGGTTTAAGTCCTCGGAGAAAAGTAAATGAGCGCTAAGTTATCGATTAAATTAATAAGAAGTTGCATCGGACGTCCAGAAAAACAGCGTCGCGTTGTTGCTGGTTTGGGTCTCCGTAAAATGAATCAAGTGGTAGAACGTGTGGACACGCCAGAGACGAGAGGGATGATCCGTAAGGTTTCCCACATGTTATCTGTGGAGGAAGCCAAGTGAAAATTTCAGATCTTAAACCTGCACCTGGTTCGACAAAGTCCCGAAAACGTCTTGGGCGAGGACCCGGGTCGGGACACGGGAAGACCTCAGGAAAAGGCCATAAGGGACAGGCCTCGCGATCAGGTGGCACAAAGCCCGCTTGGTTTGAAGGGGGTCAGCAGCCTCTAACGCGAAGGGTGCCAAAGCGTGGTTTTACGAATATTTTCAGGCAGGAGTATAGTATTGTCAGTCTTGAGCGCCTGGAAAAGTTTGATGCAGACAGCGTGATTTCGCCTCTTTCGTTGCTTGAAGCCGGGGTCATTAAAAAGAAACTTCAGCGTGTCAAAATATTAAGTGATGGTGTGTTGACAAAACCCCTGGTCGTCTCTGCTCATAAGTTTAGTAAAAAGTCAGTCGAAAAAATTGAAGCCGCCGGTGGGCGTGTTGAAATTCTTTCGTAGGAGTTAGATTTTGTTCGAAAGATTTTTTAATAGCATCAAAAATATTGCGAAGATCGAAGAACTGCGCCAACGCATCGCTTTTACAGCCATGATGTTGTTTGTCTATCGCCTGGGTTCGCATATCCCCACGCCCGGTATCAACAACGAACAGTTGCGAGAATTTTTAATGGAAAAAGGGGGGGCCTTGATGGGCTTCCTGGATATGTTTTCCGGGGGTGGCCTTTCGAGGCTTACGATTTTTGCCCTCGGCATCATGCCCTATATTTCCGCTTCCATTATCATTCAGCTGCTGACAGTCGTTATTCCGACGTTGACAAAATTGTCGAAAGAGGGTGAGTCTGGTCGAAAGAAAATCGTTCAATACACACGGTTTGCGACCATCGGTATCGGCCTTGTTCAAGCTTTTGGTATTGCCGTTGGCTTAGAAGGTATGGAGGGTGGTGCCTTCGTTCAGAATCCCGGCTGGCCATTTCGGCTAATGGTAATTATCACCATTACCGCGGGAACCGCATTTTTGATGTGGCTTGGTGAGCAGATTACTGAGCGTGGGATCGGAAATGGCATCTCTCTCATAATCTTTGCTGGAATCGTTGTGACAATGCCTTCGGCAGTCTTCAACACTATTCAACAAGTGCAGTCGGATCAAATCAGTATCCTCTTTGTTGTTGCGCTGCTGGTTATGATGATTGGGGTGGTTGTTGCCATCGTCTTTTTGGAGAGCGGTAGACGGAAAATCCCTGTTCAATACGCAAAAAGGGTTGTAGGACGCAAAATTTACGGTGGACAAAGCACCCATATCCCCTTGAAAATCAACACCGCTGGTGTCATCCCGCCCATTTTCGCTTCTTCGATTATTGCATTTCCAGCAACAATCGCGGGGTTTATCACCGTGCCCTGGGTTCAGGCTTTGGGTCGGAATTTAGCACCAGGGACCGCTTTCTATACAATTCTTTACGCTGTACTGATCATCTTCTTTGCTTTCTTTTACACCGCAGTCGTGCTGAATCCAGTGGACATGGCCGACAATATGAAGAAATATGGTGGATTTATTCCTGGGGTTCGCCCTGGTCAGAGAACCTCTGACTATATTTACAAGGTCTTAACCCGGATTACTTTTGCAGGTGCTTCCTATCTCGCCTTGGTTGCGATTATTCCAGAAATTTTGATTTACCGCTTCAATGTTCCTTTTGCCTTCGGTGGTACCTCCTTGCTGATTGTCATTGGTGTTGGGATGGATACGGCTCAGCAGATTGAAACCCATATGCTCACCCGGAACTACGAAGGCTTCATGAAAAAAGGCAAGCTGAAAGGCAGAGGGTTTTAATCAAGTGCGTCTCGTTTTTTTAGGGCCTCCAGGGGTTGGCAAGGGTACACAGTCAGCTGTGATCGCAAAAAAACACGCAGTCCCGCATATTGCGACAGGCGATATCCTCAGAAAAGCAATTTGTGATGAAACGGAAGTTGGTCTTGAAGCCAAGTCCTACATTGACGCTGGGAAATTAGTCCCGGATGAGGTGATTATTCAAGTCATGAATGATCGTCTTCAGGTGTCGGATGCTGCGGCAGGTTACATTCTTGATGGCTATCCGAGAACAATTGTTCAGGGAGATGCCCTTGCTCGGTTTCTTCTGGAATCTGAAAAGAAAATCGATCATGTTTTTTATTTAGGTCTTGATGAAGCAGTGTTGGTTAAACGTATTTCCGGTCGTCGCCTCTGCCCATCCTGCCAAACTATTTATCACATCCTGCATAACAAACCTACAAAAGACGGACAGTGTGAGTGTGGCACCTCGCTTATTCAGCGGAAAGACGATCATGAAGATACCGTGAAAAATCGGCTTTTTGTCTACGAAAAAGAAACAGCTCCTTTAATCGAGTATTACAAAAAACAAGATATTTTAGTTCAAATAGATGCGGATGGCTCCCTGAAGTTGGTGAGCGAAAAAATTGAAAAAATTTTGAAGGAAGACCCGTCCTTGTCCTCTTCTGACTGACGCTGAAAACAAACGTGATTATTTTAAAGTCGGAAAAAGAAATTGAGAAAATCAGAGCTGCGTGTCAGATTGTAGCAAGGTCTTTGAATGATCTGCGCTCTTTTGTGAAGCCTGGAATGACCACGCGTATGCTTGATGCTTTTGTTGAAAAAAAAATTATCGAACAAGGTGCAAAACCTGCGTTCAAGGGTTATCATAATTATCCTGCCACACTCTGTGTTTCTGTTAACGAAGAAGTGGTGCACGGTATTCCGTCGGATAAGATCCTAAAGGAAGGTGATATCGTCGGCTTGGACTTAGGTGCAATCTACGATGGCTTTTATGGGGATTCTGCTGTTACGATTCCTGTGGGTCAGATCAGCGATGATACGGCCAAGCTACTTGAAGTCACAAAAGCGTCATTATTTGCGGGTATTGAGCAGGGAAAGAAAAATGGACGTTTGTCTGATATTTCCCATGCCATTCAGACTTGTGTTGAAAAAGAAGGCTACTCTATCGTTACCGATTTTGTGGGGCATGGCATTGGCCGATCTCTGCATGAAGAACCTCAAATTCCAAATTTTGGTCCAAAAGGTCAGGGGCCTCGTTTGCGAGAAGGCATGGTCTTGGCGATTGAGCCAATGGTGAATATGGGGAAACATCAAGTCAAAGTGTTAAGCGACGGTTGGACGGCGGTTTCTAAGGATGGTAGTCTTTCTGCGCATTTTGAACATACCATTGCAATTACAAAAGATGGTCCAAAAATACTGAGTCAAATTTAATGTTATTGAAAGTTAGGCGGTTTTTTTAGTGGCAAAAGAAGAAGAAATAGAGGCGCAGGGAACAATTATTGAGACACTGCCGAATGCGACCTTTAAGGTCGAGCTTGAAAACGGCTATCGTGTTCTTGCGCATATTTCCGGCAAAATGCGGATGCATTACATCAAAATATTGCCAGGGGATAAAGTGACAATCAAGCTTTCGCCTTATGATTTGACAAGAGGGCGTATTACCTATCGATTTAGATAATCTAGAGAATGGTGGAAAATTATGAAAGTGAGAGCTTCTGTAAAACCAATTTGTGTTAAATGTCGTGTGATCCGAAGAAAAGGGGTTGTGCGTGTGATCTGTATGAACCCGCGCCATAAACAACGACAAGGGTAGTAAAAGGAGAAACTATGGCAAGGATAGCAGGCGTCGATCTTCCCAAAAACAAACGTGTCGAGATTGGCCTAACCTACATTATGGGTATTGGTCGCTCTTCATCGATTACAATATTAAAAGCGACTTCGATTAATCCCGATACACGGATTAAAGATCTTGGTGAAGACGAAGTTGTCAGGCTGCGTGAAATCATTAACCGGGATTTCAAAGTCGAAGGGGATCTTCGTAGAGAAGTCTCAATGAATATAAAACGTCTGATGGACATCGGGTGTTACAGGGGTTTGCGTCATCGTCGAGGTTTACCGGTGAGAGGCCAACAGACCCAAACCAACGCCCGGACAAGAAAAGGTCCGAAAAAACACGCCGTCGGTGGAAAGAAAAAATAGTCGGTCTCTTTAGTTTTTTTTTGAATACGAAAGGTAATGATTGTGGCAAAGAAGGGAACGAAAAAGAAAGAAAAGAGAAACGTGCCTACTGGGATTGCGCATATCCAAGCCTCCTTCAACAATACCCTCGTGACGATTACCGATATGAATGGCAACGCCGTCGTTTGGGGAAGCGCTGGAGGAATGGGTTTTAAGGGCTCACGAAAAAGTACCCCTTTTGCGGCGCAGCGTGCAGCAGAAAGTGTTGCAAAAAAAGCGATGGACTGCGGCATGAAACAAGTTGATGTTTATGTCAAAGGGCCGGGTTCAGGTCGGGAGTCGGCTATTCGAGCCTTGCAGGCTGCCGGACTAAAAGTGAATCTCATTAAAGATGTCACGCCCGTCCCGCACAATGGTTGTCGGCCTCCCAAAAGAAGGCGAGTCTAATTATTTTATAAAGATGCAAACTGTTCCAATGAATAGTTTGTTTTTAGAGCAAGCAAGATAAGTAAGCGGAGGTTGTATTGGCAAGATATATCGGTCCGGCATGTCGGCTTTGTCGTCGTGAAGGGACAAAACTTTTTCTCAAGGGAACGCGTTGTTTTACGGACAAATGTGCGGTGGACAGGCGTAATACTCCTCCGGGACAACATGGACAAGTACGAGCGCGGGTTTCAGAGTATCGGACTCAGTTGCGGGAAAAGCAGAAATTAAAACGGATTTACGGCTTATTGGAAAGACAGTTTCGGCAATACTTTTTCAAGGCAGACCGGAAAAAAGGTGTTACAGGTGACAACCTCTTAACCTTCCTTGAGTCTCGTCTTGACAACGTGGTTTACCGACTCGGTTTTGCTGCTTCCCGACGACAAAGCCGAATGCTTGTTCGTCAAAACCACTTTGCTGTTAACGGCAAACCGGTGAATATTCCCTCTTTTCTTGTTGAGCTGGGTACCGTTATAGAGGTGAGAGAAAAAAGCAAAGCACTTTTGCCTATTCAGGAATCTCTTGAAAATTCCGGCGGTAGAACCCCCTCCTGGTTGGAACTGGATAAAGCGCAATTAAAAGGCGAAGTGAAGGCCTTTCCAGACAAAGAAGAGCTGGCACTTCCGGTAAATGAACAATTGGTTGTCGAGCTTTATTCCAGATAAAGCTGATCATAAAAACGCCATGATAGACCGTTCTTAACCTGTATCTATCTGTTTTTGTCGCGAATGAGGTCCCCATGATAAGTCGTACAAAAGATTTTCAAATTCCTAAAAAACTCGAAGTCGAAAAAGAGTCGCTCACAGATACCTATGGAAAATTTACCGTTGAGCCATTCGAACGGGGGTTTGGCACAACCATCGGTAGTTCGCTGAGGCGGGTACTTCTGTCCTCTATTGCCGGTGCAGCTGTTACTTCAATAAAGATTGATGGTGTACTCCACGAGTTTTCGACTGTACCCGGCGTGAAAGAAGATATCACCGATATCATCTTAAACATTAAAAATCTTCGCCTTAAACTTCACACTGATGGTCCGAAAGTGATTCATCTCAAGAAAAAAGGCGCGGGAAAACTGCTTGCAAAACATGTTGTTTCTGATGCCGATGTCGAAGTCCTTGACCCCGACATGTATATCGCAACGCTTGATAAAGACGGCAAAATCGACATCGAAATGGTCGTAGAGATGGGTCGGGGTTATGTCCCCGCCGAGCGCAATAAAGACGAAGAGATGGTCATTGGCACCATTCCGATTGATGCCATCTTTTCTCCCATTCAAAAAATGAACTTTTCGGTTGAAGACGCCCGGATCGGACGCGTGACCGACTACGATAAATTGATTATGGAAGTCTGGACAGATGGCAGCGTTCGCCCGGATGATGTCCTGGGTTTCTCAGCTAAGATTTTAAAAGACCATTTGAATCTCTTTATTAACTTTGAAGAACCAGAACAGGTGGCCGAACAGGATCAGGATGACTCAGAGGAATTTAATAAAAACCTCCTTAAAAATGTGCATGAATTAGAACTTTCGGTTCGCGCTGCAAATTGTCTCAAAAATGCCAGTATTCGGACAATTGGTGATCTGGTACAACGCAGTGAATCCGAGATGCTTCGCACAAAAAATTTCGGTCGTAAATCACTCAATGAAATCAAAGAAATCCTTGTTGATATGGGTTTGTCTCTGGGTATGAATGTCGAGAACAGCCCTGTTGCGGAACTTGTCGAACAAGAACAAACTACATAATAAAAGGGAACCCAGTTATGCGGCACGGTAAATCAGGACGACCTCTCGGACGAAACGGCTCACATCGCAGAGCGCTTTTTAGAAACATGGTCACCTCTTTTCTTCGTTATGAAAGAATCGAAACGACTGAGGCAAAAGCCAAGGAAATCCGTCCCATCGTAGAACGGATGATCACCTTGGGAAAACGCGGGGATCTTCACGCAATCCGGCAAGTGAACGCTTTTCTCTTTGATCGTTCTGTTGTGATGTATCTTTTTAACGAAATTGCACCGCGCTTCGCTAAGCAAAACGGGGGCTATTTGCGTTTAACCAAAACCCGTATTCGAAAAGGCGATGCCGCACAAATGACGGTCATTGAACTGACGAAAACAGCAGAGGTCGTCGAAGAAAAAAAGGAAGTCGAAAAGAGCTAGTTTTTAGATCTCTGAATAAATTTAAATAAATTGATTTAACAAAGGCGAATCCGAGAGGGTTCGCCTTTGTTGTTTTCAGGGTCTATTTTTTATTGGTCTCTTAAGAAGTTCTTCCAGCAGGGATGATCTTTCCGAGTACAACAGGATGTCTCGCCCCGGTCACGGAGGGGATGTTACTTGGGCGACGGTGCCAGCTTTGATAAGCCAGCACAGCGAAAGTCATTGCCTCAATCGCTCTGGAATGATGACCGATGTTTTCATAAGTCAGAACCGGAATTGGGGCGAGTGTTTCAGATAGCCTTGCCATCAACACTGGATTGCAAATCCCGCCCCCTCCAACAATCACTTCGTCCAGATTCCCTGTTTTTAAAACAAAACGTTTGAAATTCAATGCAATTGATTCGGCAGTGTATTGAGTCACCGTTGCAATCACGTCATTTTGCGACAGATCCAGTGCCTCGGATTTTTTGAGAATTTCCTCCACCATCAAAGCCCCGAACATTTCTCGACCGGTACTCTTGGGTGGTTTCCGCTTAAAAAAAGGATGCCGTAACAAATCTGAAAGCAGCTCATTACAAACCGTCCCTTTTTTTGCCATTGCCCCATTTTTATCAAATTGCTTCTGGTTCTTGCTGAATTGACTCACGAGTGCATCAATCAGCATGTTTCCAGGCCCCATATCAAAAGCAATGGTTTGATCGATTTTATCGCCTGCTCGCAAGACAGTCACGTTGCTGATACCGCCGATATTGATAATTGCACGCGACTTTTTTTGACTCTTGAACAGATGGTAATGCAGGTAGGGTGTGAGTGGCGCACCTTCTCCCCCTGCCGCAATATCGCGTGGCCTGAAATCCGCAACCGTCGTAATCCCGGTTCGTTCTGCTATGACGGATGGCTCTCCGATTTGAAGAGTCGAAGCAAGGGTCTTCTTTAGCCCACGTTTAGCCGATGGCATGTGCTGCACAGTTTGTCCGTGGGAGCCAATCAATTGAATTTTGGAGAGCGGAATTTTTGCCTGCTTGGCGAGTTTGATTGTCGCATCGGCAAAATATTCGGCAATTTCAAAGTTGAGATGACACAGTGTGGAAACAGGAAGACACTCGTTTGAGGCAAGCGAAATCAAACGTTTTTGTAAGGAAGGTGGATAAGGAAAAGTTTCAAAAGCGAGTAGTTTGATCTTTAAACGCAACTCACCGCCACGGACATCAATCAGCGCGGCATCAATGCCGTCTGAAGAAGTCCCCGACATCAAACCCATGACAAACATGTTTTTTTCTGTTGTGAGTGTTTAAGTGTGCGTCGGCAGGGGAATTGTGGTGCCGAGAGGCGGAATCGAACCGCCGACACAAGGCTTTTCAGGCCTCTGCTCTGCCGACTGAGCTATCTCGGCGACGCCGAAAAAAGTAACAAACGAGGGGTCTGGAAGTCAAGAGATTTCGGGTAAACGCAGTCGGAGAAAATCATTTTTCTTGTATTAGGAAGTACCCCCTTGGTTTTGTTCCAAATAAGCATAGGGCATTTACCTTGACAGCATTCCATC
>CAZRYI010000069.1:0-8821 GCA_964604255.1 uncultured Nitrospirota bacterium | reverse complement strand
AATAAAAAAGAGGGCAATGCCCAGTATCACGATGCTGAGTAAAATCCACTTTCCGGTATTCGATTGTTGTTTGTTGCGATTGTTTTCTTTTGTATTTTTCGTCTTCATTGCTGCCTCTGATTGACTGAGTTTTACCCATAGATGACAAAGTTGTCAAGAAATGTCCATCGGATTTCCAGGCCCTTTTTTGAGGAACTTGTATTGGTTTTTTCTTGAAAACAACACCGATCATATCTTGCTTTGGCACAGAAAAATGTGGGGGGCAATACATGACTTCATTGGCGTTTCTTAAAGACGAACGATGCAGCAAACCTCATTTCCCTTGTCAGAGTATGTCATCTCATCGAAGCTGATTGCTTTTGACATGGCGATGCCACGACCATGATTGTCTCTTGCTCTTCCTAAGTCCAGGGTGAGATAGCCGCGCCAGTCAAACCCATCGCCTTCATCCCGTATGCTCAGGCTGATCTCGGTTCGACCTTTTTCGTAATGCACACTCACCCTTTTGTCCGCATATTGGGGTAGCTTAAGCCGCCGTGCGATCTCTGCTTCCCACTGGCCTTTTGCGGTGAGAATCCCTTTTTCGGCATAACCGAGGCCTAAGTTGCCGTGTTCGATGGCATTGAGCAGCATTTCATTTAAACCGATACTCACTTTTTGAGGGTCGGGGAAAAAATTGGATAAGAATATTGTCAGGTCTCTTGCTTCTTTCGGGGAGGCAAAAGAAAAATCGCTACGCTCAATTAAGCCGAGCATTTTTTTATAACGGATGACCTCTCTGGACAGCCTGCTCCATTCTTTTGTTCTTGTGACCGCCGCATGGATCAAATCAATCAGGGTGCTTCGATGGTAGGGTTTGGTTAGGTAGTAGTAGACCCCCGCTTTGATGCCTTCGGCGACCTGTTCAGGTTCGGCTGCCGCCGTTTGCATAATGACGGGAATATCCGACATTTGAGGATTATTTTTGATTTTTGCATTGAGTGCGATGCCATCCATTCCCGGCATCATGCGGTCGAGCAGAATCACGGCAATTTTTTCATGTAAATGTGTCAAAATCTGCCAGGCTTCAAGGCCGTTGCTTGCGGTGATCACCTCATAATCGCTTTCCGAAAGAAATGCCTTCATCAGCTTCAGGCTTTTCGGATCATCGTCAATTGCAAGAATACTTGCGCTCAAAGTCATTTTTCCTTGATCAATTACTTGTTTGGCAACTGTTGTTTCGGAATAGTGAAACTAAAGGTGGCACCCAGCGAAGGTTTGTTTTTTGCCTGAATTTTTCCGGCATGAGCAGTGATGATTTCGTTGCAAATCGCAAGTCCTAAACCGGTGCCGCCGGATCCATCCTTTGTCTTGCTGCTTTGAATGAATTTATCAAAGACCGCCTCCAATTCATCTTCTGGAATACCGGGGCCTTCGTCGGACACCGAGAGCGTGATGGCATCGCGGCATTTTTGATCTGTTTTTCGCTGCCCGACTGGAAGACTTGCGGGCTCCAGGTCGATCACAATCTTTTTTTTCTCCGCGCTGAATTTGAGGGCATTGGATAAGAAGTTCAGTAAAACCTGATAGATTTTTGCGCGATCAAATTCAGCCAGAACCGGCCCATCTGTTGTGGTTAAGGTGATGTCAATTTGCTTTGCATCGCTTTGAGCACGAAGGGATTTAACAACATCCTCAACCAGAGTCAGAAGGTTGTTTTCTTCAAATTGAAAGTGCATTGCATTGGCTTCGAGTTTGGAAAGGTCGAGCAGATTATTCAGCAGTGCCATCAGTCGATTTGCACTGTCAAGAATCTCTTTCAGGTGATCCTGAAGTTCCGCTTTTTTTTCGGTTTGCGCCGTCTTTTCTAAAATGGAAAGCCCTAATTCTGAAAATCCGATAATCGAGTGCATCGGTGTTCTCAGCTCATGAGACATGTTGGCGAGAAACTCCGACTTCGCCTTGTCAGCCTTTTCTGCCTTGGTCTTGGCCAGCCGAAGATCTGCGGTTTGTTCTGCTACCAGTTCTTCAAGATGATCCCTGTGCCGCAACAATTCTTTCTGGGCTGCTTTTTCCTCGCTGATATCCTGCATGATGCCCACAAAAAGCTGCTCATTTTCGATATCGAACTGATTGACTGCAAGGCGGAGTGGAAATGTTTCCCCATTTTTGCGCCGACCGGTCACCTCTCTCACATTTCCCAGAATGTGCTTGTTGCCTGTTTTATTGTAAATCCCCATGTAGTGATCATGTGCTTTTCGTTCTGAATCGGGCATGAGCATTGAAATGTTTTGTCCGATTGTTTCGCCTGCTTTGTAGCCAAAGATGGCTTCACAAGTTGCATTGTAAGATTGGATTTGACTTCGCTTGTTGATCGTAATGATGCCATCGGCGGTATGATCAACAATGGCTTGTGTTCTTTTTTCGCTTCTCAGCAATGCTAGTCTGCGTGCTGCGATCTGTTCCATCATTGTGTTCAATGTTCTGGCCAGAATGCCGGTCTCATCGCCAGAAGAAAGCGGTAAGGGCACTTGTGCCTGCCCGCGTCCGAAGGCCTTCGCCGATTCTGTGATTTGTCGGAGCGGCCCAACGAGAATCCGGGTAAAAAGGAAGGCCAGCAGGCCACTTCCCGCAATGACCCAAAGCGAAACGAAAAGACTCTTTTTTTGAGAGGCATTTGCACCAGCCATTGCGAGGTCGATTGGTGTCGAAAGAGCGAGACCTAAGAACTGTTCCTTTTCGATTGGATTGTAGTGCACCTCAATGAAATTGATGAGTGCTGTTTGGTTTTGGAAAGACAAGGGTTTGCCCCGTTTTTTCCAGTTGGCGCGTTCTACGCCGAAGACCTGTTTTAAAAAGGGGTATTCATTTTGAATGCGCTGTCTGGTTCCAAAGTCAAAAGCGAAGGTTTTATCTGTATCTGGATGCACCAAAAAATCACCTTGATTGTTTGTCACGTAGAGGGTGCTTTGAGCGGGTGCCGCATTTTTTAAGCCCTGGAACATACTGTTAAGAGAGAGATCAATCACAACGATCCCGAAAAGTTGTTTCGTTGAAGTAAAAACAGGCGCAGCAGCGCGCAGGACGGGGTTACGCGGTTCTGCAATTTTTCCCTGCACTCGGTTGAGGCTAATACTGGAGAGATAAATACCATCTGTCCGATAATGAATCGCTTCTTTGAAGTAGTCGTATTCGCCTATTTGTTGCGGATCACCTTCTTTTGGTCGGAGGGTCTTTTGGGTGTTTTGCTGGACACGGAGCAACTCAAGGCCGTTTTCTGCAACTCCGATTAAGCGGACTTGGAAATAGCCAGGTTTCTTTTCAAGAAATTGTGTAAAGATACTTTCCAGCCGTTTGTGCCAGCGCTTGAATGTGACGCCATCAAGTGAGTCCTTGCCTTCCTGGGTTCGGATAATGCCCTGAATTGAAGGCAAGCGTGATAGAAAGGAGACATCCTGGCGAAGCGTTCCCATTGTTGCATGAATTTTAAAACTTTGATGTCGAATTTCGTGAGAGAGATTCTCAAACTCCTGCCGAAGCAGCAGGCGGTTGTTTTCCCGGTAGACCAGAAACTCGACAATACCAGATGACAAAATGACCAGCACAACAGTCAAGAGAGTCATTTTTGTCGAGAGACCGATTTTCATAAAGCATCCAAATGTAGGACATTCCACAGTAAAGTATAGCGCCAAATAGTGAAACCACAACTATGCTCTGGCTCGATTATTGATAAACGAATGCGTATTATGGGCTGAAATTTGGCGGACAGGGTTTACAAGATGAAATTAGATGGTCAGAGCGAAAAGCTTCAATTAGAATATCCCTGTGAGTGGACCTATAAAGTGATTGGTACTCACACTGAAACACTTCAAAATGTTGTTCGGGAAATCATGCAGGCACGGCCGTTTCGCATCGCACTTTCAAATAAAAGCAAAACAAAAAAATACTTTGCGATGAATTTGGTCACGCAGGTCACAAGCGAAGTGGATCGAAATACCCTTTACACGCAGCTGAAAAATCACAAAGAAATTGTCATGGTTCTGTGATGATTATCCTGAAGGGAAAAACGAAAGCGGGTAAAGTACGGTGGTTTTTCCTTTTTCGGTCGGACGGAAAGTCCAGTGCATAATCTCTTGAACCAGCTTGGCTTCAAATTGCGGGTGGCCTAAAGACGAGGTCAAAATGGTCACTTTGGTGACCTTGCCTTTTGGAGAGATCTCAAATTCCACCAGTACATTGCCCTGCAAGTTGGGATTGCTCTGAAGCAAGCTGCTGTAAACTGTCGCGAGTCCGTTACTTTTTTTCTGGATGGATGAAGAAACGACGTTGTAATTCCGCCCCGCACCTTGCACAATTTCAATTTCAGAACGTCTTCGGCCCGGCATGGTCTGCCGTTTCATCAGGCGTTGTTGCTCAGAACCCAAGACATCTTTTTTCAAACGTGCAATTCGTTGTTCTGTTCCGGCAGGTCTGAAATCCGATTTTTGTTCTTTCGGCTTTTTAAGTGCTCTCTTTTTGCGAGGAAAGCGCTTTGCAAGCAAGGGACGATTTTTTGTTATCTTTTTATCCCCCTTTTTCAAGAGTCCAAGCAGACCGATTTTTTTGATCTTTTCTTTCGAGGGTTTAGGAGGAGGGGGTGGCGGAGGCGGTGGTTTAGGCTTTTCTTCCTCGACTATTTGTTTCTCAATCGGCTCTTCTGCGGCAGCCATCATCACTTTTTCAGGTGCTTCTTCTGTGGGTGTCTCCGGGCTTGGTTCCGGTTCGGGAGCAGGTTCAGAAACGGGTTCTGCGGGTGGTTCCTCTACGGGTGCTTCTACGGGCTCTGCAACCTCTTGTGGCACAACAGGCTCTTCTTCAGGGGCCTCTTCTATGACCTCCTCTACCACTTCTTCTGGAGCTTCTTCCGGCGGAGCAGGTTCCGGTTCGGGTTCCGGGGCCTCGACGACTTCTTCAATCGGTTCCGGTTCTTCTGGCGGCAATTCTTCTTCAGGCGGGGCTTCTTCCACTTCAGGTTCCGGTTCTAAAATCTCTTCTGCGAGGGTTTCACCTAAGTCTGGCGGCGGTTCATCGGCGAGGGGTTCTGCTTGGACTGCCGGTGGTGGCGGTGCGATGACACCTCCGGTGAGTTGGGCGAGGTCAATCGGTTCGGGTTCCGGTGCTAGTTCTGGCTCGGCTTCTTCCATTTCTGGTTCGTCCAGTGAAAATTTTTCGGGCGGAGCGGTTTCGCTTTCTTCGATTTCAGGCTCGGACAAGAGGGGTTCGGGAGGCAGTAATGTGTCGAGGTCAACAATTGCCACGATAATGTCTTCTTCCGTTTTGTCAGGCTTGGAATCTGGGATGGCTCCGAAAATTAAGAACAGGCTCAGGTGTAACAAGAATGAAAAAAGCGGGAAGAGGAGAAATCGGTAGGGAGGCGGTGAGGTTTTAAGCGTAATGAGCTTCATAAAGGGTTTTTATCGGGTGGAAGCGGGTTGCGGGTGTGCAACATTTTTACAGGCAGGTCTTTGGGGCTTCGGTCTTTTCATGGTCTTTTTACCTTGTTTCCTCTGTTTCAAACTATTCAGAATCGGAACCCCGTTCCAGGATGTATGAGAGGTCGGGTTGGGTCAGTTGGTCTAAAATTTCTTTTGGGATGTCCAGCTCAATCATATCATTTCCCTCCCAGCGCAGGGCCGTTGAGAGGGCTGGAAGGTCTTCCCTTTTTTGAAAAAGATTTACATCCTTTTCTACTTCCAGTCGATCTCCCTTAATGGCGGACTGGTTGAGTAAAATTGTTTGATCCCGGTTTATTTCAGTCGTTTCAGCGTGGCTCAATGCGCTCAGAAAGGGATTAAGGGTGCATAGTAATATACTCAAGCAGAAAAATCTTTTTTTCATGAATAGAAGTCCTCGTCACGATCAATGAAGTCGATTTCTTCGTAGATGCGTTTGAGGCGGAGTGCACTTTTTCTGGTCCACTCATTGTCGATTTCCATCGACTCTCCAAACTCAATGTTTTCCAAATAGGCCTCTTCGGCCCGTTCAATATAGGGTAGGGCCTGTTCTTTTAACAGATCGTCGTAAACCGCCGTTTCTTCCGTCGAGAGTCCCGGTGGACGTTCGGAGTAGAGCAGTGCTCGGCTGAATTCTTCAAAAATCTGCCCGATGCGGTGGTTTGCATTGACCGTGACTGTAAAGGAGGGGTGGCCCATTGCGTGGTTGTAAGCATTCAGCAGGTCTTCAAACAGGCCGCTTTTCTTTTGCAGGTTGTGGTTCAGCGGTGCAACCAGTTTAATTTCTGAAAAACCTGCGATCTTTGTTTCTGCAAGTAGGAAGTAGGCTTTTGCAATGTATTCCGTCTCTGTTTCTGCTTCGCTTGCATTGTCAATGAGTTCGCTGAGAATTATTTTGGCGGCATCTTCTTCTCCCAGCTTTAATTGTACTTCCGCAGCCTTGACCATCCAGACCCCCTCTTTTTCCCGATCAGGCGATTGTCCGGCCCGTTCCATGACGAGCATGAAGACTTTTTTCCAGTGTCCGGCCATTTCATAAAGCTCAATCGCATGATCCAGTGCTTTGCGTGAGAGTTCGGCACTGACCGGAAGACGACTGGCCTCTTCAAACATTTCGGCACCCTTCATGGGGCGCTTGGTTTCCTGGTAGAGGGAGGCCAGGCGCATTAAAGCCGGATGGTAAAGTGCGGAGGAGGCGTATCGGACATAGAACAAATGCAGGGCTTCTTCTGCCTTTTGGCGCGTTTCGGGTCTGTCCCATAAAACGGCTGCTTCAAAAAGGGCGAGTGGTCCTATTTCGGTTTCCGTTCCCCGTTCATAGGCTCGCCAAAAGGCTTCTGCGGCAGGAGCGGCTTTTCCGCGCAGTTTTAAGGCTTCGCCATGCTGAAAAAAGGATAGAACAAGCAGTGACTTAAATTCTTGAAGGGCATCCTGATTGGCAACCTGGTAGAGCAGGGTTTCCAAAAAACTAATTGCACCCGGATAGGACTTTTCTTTCAAGTAGGCCTGCACGATCAGACGATTTGCTGCCACCTCCAGGCCGCGAAAGGCGGTTTTAGGCGCTGCTGTTTCGGCAAGAATGCGTGTGGCATAATACCGGCTTTTTTTATAGTCTTTTTTCTGAAAGGCCATTTCGGCCAGACGCATCGAAATTTCATCAGAGCGGGTATCGGCCGGAAAGTGCGTCACAAAACGGTCATAACCCTGTTCAATTTCTGGGTCGGCGGCCTGATAAACATTTTCGAGCAACAGGATTTCCTGGTAGCCCGCTTCGGCAGAACGTTCATGAGGCGAGTCGTTATAGGCGCTTTTTTGATAAGCAGCCATGGCGGCCTGTTCTTCATTCAGGGCAATCAGCAGGTCGGCGTAAAGGTAGCGGATGCGACCGGTGTCTTCATCTGCCGAAAATAGCGCCAGATATTGCCGATACCATGGCAGGGCCTGGGCATAGTCCGTGCGCTTTCCGGTTTTTTTCCCTTCGGCATAATAATGGGTCATCAAAAACTGCAAGTGGCTTTTTAAAAGCGGCCTCACTGTCTTGACGGTTTCTGATCTGTTTTCTGATGACCAGGCACTTCCCGGCCCGTAAGTTCTGACAAAGGTGTTCCGGGCTTCAAGCACATCTTCAATGGAAAACTGTACGGATTGTTTCACATAGCTGATCATTTTTTCATGTAAAAACGGGGTGTGTGCATAGAGCGGATGACTGCCGATCCAGGACCCGACCAATTCAAACATTTCGCGAATGCGTTTTTCCGATTCGTAATAATTCGCGACCTCTGTAATGAAGGGAAAACTCTTTAGTGGCTGTCTTTCGTTCACGAGTCGGATGAGGTGTCCGGGGCTTCCGAGCGCTTTGAGCGAGAAAGCAAGCAAGCGGAAAGGTTCTCTATGTTCCTGGGGCGTTCTCAGGATGACACAGGGACCTGCATCATCCTCAGGGTCTGCGAGGTCGATCTCTTGCTTTACCAGGAGTCGAATGGCTTTTTCATGGGCTCCGTTCAAATAATAAGACCAGGCCAGTTTGTAGAGTGCCGCGCGATAGAGCGGGGACTGCGGTAAGTTGAGAATGGATTGATAGTTCGTGATCGCTTCGCTGTAATTTTCTGCGTTGAATGCGTAGTTTGCGAGTCGAAAACGGCTTTCTTCTGCATGAGGCCCCTCTGCTTGCAAAGTAACAATTTTCCGCAACTGTTCGACGACGCGTAGGGCTTCTCCTTCATTGGCCGCAAGACGTGCCAGCTCGTAAGCTTCGGGAATCCCTGCATTTTTGAACTCGGGTCGTATTTGTTTGAAGTCAAGCTGCTGAACCGACATGCATCGCCGGATCATTTCCATTTGCAGTTTTCTCTGTTCTTTCTCAATCGTCCGTTCCCGGGTTTTGAGGTGTTTCAGCGTTTGTTTCCGCTGTTCTAGGTCGATATACCAAAGCAGGGTTGTAATCTCTCGTCGACTACCCACTTTTGCTTTCAGGTTGAGCAGGCTGTCCGAAAGCAGAGAGCCGGGCGGATAGTCGAGTGAAGAAGTGCTGATGCCTCGGCGCAGGTCTTCGGTTTCTTGCTCCAGTCGGATGCGTCCTTTTTTTAATTCATTGCGTTCCTTCTGATCCATCTCAATCGCGCCACGAAGATCTCCTTTTTTAATGAGAAATCGGCTTAATATCCGATAGACTCGGCTAAAATAGGGCGATTTTTGATCTTCTTCGTCAAAGGCCTGAAGAATACTGAACAGGTTTTGTGAAGCATCAAGTTTAAAATAGCCCCATGTCAGAGCGAGCAAGGCGAGGTCTGTATTAGCATCAAAAACGGCCCCAATGCCTTCAAAGGCGCGTTCGTACTCTTTTTGGTCGA
>CAZRYI010000068.1:7411-9029 GCA_964604255.1 uncultured Nitrospirota bacterium | reverse complement strand
ACGAAGGAGTTTAAAAACATGCGGATCATCTCTTGGAATGTGAACGGGATTCGTGCGACGATGAAAAAAGGCTTTGTCGATTCACTTGAAGCCATGCAAACCGACATGCTCTGCCTTCAAGAAACCAAAGCACAGGACGCCCAGGTGACTGAGGCTCTGGCTGAAATTACAGGCTACCATCTCTATACAAACTCCGCAGTCAAAAAAGGCTATTCAGGTACCGCCATCCTCACAAAAAAAGAACCGCTTTCGGTGCGTTACGACATGGGAATAGAAGTCCATGACCAGGAAGGTCGTGTGATTGCTCTGGAATTTGACGCTTTTTTTCTGGTGACCGTTTATACCCCGAACTCCGGCAGTGAACTGAAACGCCTTGCATATCGCCAAAGCTGGGATGCCGATTTTCTAAACTATCTCAAGGCCTTAGAAAAAGACAAACCCGTCATCGTTTGTGGCGACCTCAATGTGGCACATCGCCCTATTGATCTGGCCCGACCCAAAGCAAACTACAATAAAAGTGCCGGGTACATGCAGGAAGAAATCGACGGTTTAGACAAGCTGGTCGCCGCCGAGTTCATCGACACCTTTCGACAGCTCCATCCCGACAAAGTGAAATACTCCTGGTGGAGTTTCCGGGCGGGCGCACGGGCCAGAAATGTCGGCTGGAGGATTGACTATTTCCTGGTTTCGCCCAGCTTAAGTGCCCAGCTCAAAGAGGCGGACATTCTGAATGATGTCATGGGGTCCGATCATTGCCCCGTAACCCTCGATTTGAGCTTTTAGGACGAGATCAAGATGTCTCATACAAACTTTCATACCCACACCTATCGCTGCAATCACGCAAGCGGCGAAGTCATTGATTATGCCGAAGCAGCCTTCAAACAAGGCGCAGAAGCCCTGGGTATTTCTGATCACGTCGCTTTGCCCGACAACCGCTGGCCGGAAGTGCGTATGCCTTTTGATCAACTGGATAACTACGAAGCTGCGATTGAGTCGGCAAAAAAGCAAATGCCGCAAATGCAGATCTACAAAGGCATGGAATGTGAGTACGATGCGGTTTACCACAACTATTTTCAGGATGAATTGCTCGGAGAACGGGCGTATGATTACCTCATTGGTGCCGCGCACTACGCGCCCTTAAATGGAAAGTGGCTGTTTGCCTTCGACAAACTCAATACAACGGAGGCTCTGCTGGCTTATGGAAAGTATCTGGTGAAAATGATGGAAACCGGCCTGTTTGCTTTTATTGCACACCCGGATGTTTTTGGTTGCAGTAACGACGTGTGGCATTCAGACTTAATCGCCTGCTCACGCGATATTCTCGGGGCCGCAGAAGCCACACAGACACCACTCGAAATTAACGGAAACGGTTTTCGGAAAACATTGAAACTCACAAAAGAAGGATCAAGACATCCTTATCCCTGGACACCCTTTTGGGCTTTGGCCGCCGACTACAAGATCAAAGTCATCTGTACCTCAGATGCCCATCGACCTGAACACGTACTCGCGAATATTGATGATGGACTCGCCCTCGCCAAGGCATGTCATTTAGAAACAATCGACCAACCCTTTATTTAACTTTTTAGGAGCAATACATGTCAACAACAGACAAAACAGA
>CAZRYI010000068.1:0-7311 GCA_964604255.1 uncultured Nitrospirota bacterium | reverse complement strand
TTCAGAAAAACAGGAAAGTTCAGAAAAACTGGAAAACCCAGTACATGAGGACGCGGGTTTTGAACAATTCGGGCTGATTCCGCCCGTATTGAAAGCCGTTAAAGATGCGGGTTACGAAACCCCTTCTCCCATTCAAAAAGCAACGATCTCGCACATTCTGGAAGGAAGAGACGTGGTCGGTCAGGCACATACCGGCACAGGAAAAACCGCCGCTTTTGCCCTGCCTTTGTTGTCACGCATCAATCTGAAGCTGCTCAAACCTCAGATTTTTGTGCTCACACCCACGCGGGAACTTGCCATACAGGTGGCAGAATCCTTCCAGCATTACGCCACCCACATGAAACAATTTCATGTCTTGCCCATTTATGGCGGCCAGGAATATGGCGGACAAATCAGGCAGCTTAGACGAGGCGTGCATGTTGTCGTCGGCACACCGGGACGTGTCATGGATCACATGCGCCGCGGTACCCTACAGTTGGACAATCTCATATGCCTTGTGCTGGATGAAGCCGACGAAATGCTTCGCATGGGTTTTATTGACGATGTGGAATGGATATTAGAGCAAACACCCGAAAGTCGTCAGACCGCACTCTTTTCCGCCACCATGCCACGACAGATTCTTCGCATTGCCAAAAAACATCTGAACAACCCCGAAGAAATATCCATTAAAATGCCGACCGCCACAGCGGGAACCATCCGGCAACGCTATTGGATGGTAAGCGGTCTTCACAAGTTGGATGCGCTCACTCGAATCTTAGAAGCAGAGTCGCTTGATGCCGTCCTTATTTTTGTGAGAACCAAGGTCACAACGGTTGAGTTATCAGAAAAACTGGAAGCCCGCGGCTATGCCTCATCGCCCTTAAATGGGGATCTGCCGCAAGCCAGACGAGAGCGCACCATCACCCAATTAAAAAGTGGGCGACTCGACATCATTGTTGCAACAGATGTTGCCGCACGCGGTCTGGATGTGGAACGCATCAGCCATGTCATCAACTACGATATTCCTTATGACACCGAAGCCTATGTGCATCGCATTGGACGCACCGGTCGGGCAGGGCGCACCGGCGAAGCCATTTTATTTGCCTCCCCGCGAGAGAGACGAATGTTGTATGAAATTGAACGGGCCACAAAACAGAAAATCACCCTCATGTCTCTGCCCTCGACGGATATCATCAACAACAAGCGGATTGCCAATTTCAAACAAAAAATAACCGATACCCTGGCTCAGGAAGACTTTGAGTTTTATTCCGAGCTGATCGAACAATATCGTCAAGAACATGATGTGCCTGCACTTAATATTGCCGCGGCCCTCGCAAAGTTATTTCAAGGGAAGCGGCCCCTGCTCTTGAAAGATGAACCCAAACCCGTAAGAACGCCCAGCGAAACACGGTCTTCAAGGTTTGATTCCAGTGCAAAAAGAGGAAAACCGGGGGCAAGGCGCAGCGCTACTTTGGCACCCCCTTCGGCAGGCATGGCACGATATCGCGTCGAAGTCGGAAAAATTCACGGCGCAAGCCCGAGACATCTGGTTGGTGCCATCTCTAACGAAGCCGACCTTGATAGCAAACACATCGGCAAAATCGAAGTGCTTGAAAATTTCAGCACCGTTGATTTGCCGGAAGGCATGCCTCGAGAAACTTTTAAGCTTCTGAAAACAGTGTGGGTGCTGGGTCAGCAGCTCAATCTCTCAAAACCCAGTGCGACAAAAAAATGGCTCGACCTGAAAAAGACAGATCCTGTCGCCGAGAAACCCGTCAAAAAAAGAGGTTTAAACAAAATAAAATAACAATAGGTCTTCAGTCGAAAAAAACGATGAATCGCATTAAGAGCTTTTTGTTAAGGAGGGGTTTTGGGGAAAAAATATAGTGAAATTGATGACAAGATCAAGGCCTTCATACAAGCACAAAAGCTCTTTTTTGTGGGAACGGCTGCCCCAGATGGTCGCGTCAGTGTTTCACCCAAGGGCACTGATACCTTTCGCATCATCGACAAAAATCGCATTGCCTGGTTGAACCTCAGCGGTAGCGGCAATGAAACAGCTGCTCACCTGCTGGAGAACAGCCGAATGACCATTATGTTTTGCGCCTTTGAAGGCTCACCAAATATTCTGAGGCTTTACGGCAAAGCAAGGGCCTATCACCCGAGAGACCCCGAGTGGCAGGATTTGATGCCGCTTTTTCCCGCGCTGCCCGGCGCGCGACAAATCATCGACATGCAACTGGAACTGCTTCAGAATTCATGCGGCATGGCGGTTCCCTATTTTGATTATCAGGGAGAGAGAAACGAACTGCTCAAGTGGGCGGAGGATTTAGGGGATGCGGGCATTCAAAAATATTGGGAAGACAAAAACCAGCTCAGTCTCGACGGCAAAGCTACAAAAATTTTAGGCTGATGGTGTTTTTAGACACATTTTTTTAGGGCGACCATCGCCGCTCGAATGGCTTGTCCGCGATGGCTTACCTGGTTTTTTTCTTGTGCTGAAAGTTCGGCAAATGTTTTTCCCCGCTCGGGCAGAAAAAAGATGGGATCGTAACCGAAGCCTGCTTTGCCTGAGTGGGTGGCGGTAATCCTACCCGTGCAAACACCTTCAAAAACTTCGAAATGCCCTTCTGGACTCACGAGTGCGACCGTGCAGATAAAACGTGCGTTCCGCTGTTCTTCAGGAACCCCCTTTAAAGCCACAAGCAGCTTGGCATTGTTGTCTTCATAGCTGACCGACAGGCCCGCGTACCGGGCAGAATAAAGTCCCGGTGCGCCATCTAAAGCAGCGACTTCAAGCCCGGAGTCGTCCCCGATGACCCAATGGCCTGTTTTTCCAGCGACATAACGTGCTTTTTCCAGGGCATTTTCACGATAAGTGCTGCCTGTTTCGGGCGGCAATTTCAAGTGGGGGTAGTGTGAAAGGGTCTGGATCTCTGGTTCAAAATCCCTTACTGCCTGAATGATGGTGTGAATTTCTTCGGCTTTGTGTTCATTTTCTGTGGCAAGAAGGAGGCGCATTTAGCCAGATGTACCGTTTAAGGGGCCAAGCACTTCCTTTTGTCGATCAATCAATTCTCGAATGCCGTCGGAGGCCAGCGCTAAAAGGCCGTCGAGTTCTTCTTTCGCAAAAGGTGCTCCTTCTGCCGTTCCCTGCACTTCGACATATTTTCCTGCTCCGGTCATGACCACATTCATGTCCACCTCGGCTCTGGCATCTTCTGGATAATCCAGATCCAGCATCAAAGTGCCATCAATTTTTCCGACACTGATTGCAGCCAAATAATCGAGCACCGGCAATTGCGCGATCTTCCCTTTTTTCTGAATAGAGCGAAGGGCATCCACCACAGCAATGAAAGCGCCGGTGATTGAGGCGGTTCGTGTTCCACCATCGGCCTGAATCACATCACAATCAATTCGCAATGTGCGCTCACCTAAACCAGTCATGTCGATGACGGAACGCAGGGAGCGTCCGATGAGGCGCTGGATTTCATGTGTTCGCCCACCGACTTTTCCACGAGTCGATTCCCGAGAGATGCGATCACGCGATGAACGAGGAATCATGGCGTACTCCGCCGTCACCCAGCCTTGTTTTTTATCTCTTAAAAAAGGCGGTACCCGATTTTCTACCGTTGCGGTACAAATCACTTTGGTATGGCCCATCTCAATGAGCACGGCCCCTTCAACATCTTTCAAATAATTGCGTGTGATGACAAGCGTCCGAAGAGCGCTTTCTTTCCGAGCATTTTGGCGCATGTGATTCCCTCTCAAAAAAAATGGCGATGATATAAGGCCTGGGGGAAAGATCGACAAAAAGAACATCCCCCAGGAGTCTATCGAAATCCTATGTTTTGGCTTTTTTGGCTGCCCGTTTTCGCTCGTTTTCGTTGAGGTGTTTTTTTCGGAGTCGAATGGACTTCGGGGTGATTTCGAGCAGCTCGTCTTCTGCCACAAAAGAGATGGCTTCTTCGAGACTCATCTTTTTAGGCGGGGTTAAGGTCAAAGCCTCGTCAGCACCGGAAGAACGCATATTGGACAACTGCTTCTTTTTGCAGGCATTCACAACCAAGTCGTTGCCTCTGGAATGCGCGCCAATCACCATGCCTTCATAAAGTTTTTCTCCCGATCCGATAAATAACTCGCCTCTCTCCTGAATGTTGTACAGGGAGAAGGTCACGGAATCGCCTTTTTCCAATGAAATCAGCGCGCCCTTTGTTCGGGAAGGGATTTCTCCTTTGTAAGGCAGGTAGCCTGAAAAAACGTAGTTCATCAAACCTGTGCCACGGGTCGAGGTTAAAAAGTCGGAACGATAGCCGATGAGGCCACGCGAAGGCACATCAAACGTCAGGCGGGTATTGCCGCTATGGGAAGTCCCCATGTTTTTCAGTTCGCCTTTACGACGTCCCAGGGCTTCCATAACCGGGCCGATATAGGTATCGCTAACATCAATGGTGAGGTGCTCAATGGGTTCATTTTTTTTGCCATCAATGGTTTTGAAAATGACATTCGGACGGGAGACAGCAAACTCATACCCTTCGCGCCGCATGGTTTCGATCAAAATTGAAAGGTGTAACTCGCCACGACCGGAAACCTTGTAGATCTCGGTTGAGTCCGTTGCTTCAACGCGCAAAGCGACGTTGGAGCGCAGTTCTCGCATTAGCCGATCTCTCACCTGCCGACTGGTCACATAGTCGCCTTCCAAACCCGCAAAAGGGGAAGTGTTGACCATGAAGTTCATTGAAATGGTGGGTTCCCCGATTTCGATGGATGGCAGGGCGATCGGTGTTTCGGCACTTGCCAGGGTTTCGCCGATTTGAGGGGCTTCAAATCCTGCGATGCCGACAATTTCACCCACCTTGGCTTCTTTCAGCTCGATCTTTTTTAATCCTTCATAGCCAATTAAACGCGTGATTTTCGATTTGATCACACCTCCGTCTTTTTGAACGAGGGCAACGATTTCTCCCTGACGCACTTTGCCATGATTGATGCGACCCAAAGAAACCCTGCCAATAAAATTGTCATATTCCAGTGAAGAAACAAGCATTTGAAAAGGCGCGTCTTCATCACCGGCAGGGGGATCTATCCGGTCGAGAATCATTTCAAAAAGGGGCGAAAGGTCGGAATCGGCGTCTTCCAGCGTGAGCTTGCAGGTTCCTTCTTTGGCCGAAGCGTAAATGACAGGAAAATCCAGCTGGTCGCCTTCTTCGTCCAATTCCAGGAAAAGGTCAGTAATCTGGTCGGCCACTTCAAGCGGAATCGCACCAGGTCGGTCGATTTTATTGATGACCACAATTGTTTTAAGATGCAGGTCAAGGGCCTTTTTCAATACGAACTTGGTTTGAGGCATGGCCCCCTCAAAGGCATCAACGAGCAGTAAAACGCCATCGACCATTTTGAGGGTACGTTCAACCTCTCCCGAAAAATCGGCATGACCGGGGGTATCGACGATATTGATTTTGTAGTCTTTGTAATGAATCGAGGTATTTTTTGCCAGGATGGTAATGCCCCGCTCTCTTTCCAGGTCGTTGGAATCCATGACCCGCTCCACGGTTGCTTCGCGGGCGTTGAAGGCCCCGCCCTGCTGGAGCATTTTATCGACCAAAGTGGTCTTCCCATGATCAACGTGGGCTATAATGGCAATATTTCTAATGTCTTTTCTTGCTTTAATTTGTGTTTCTTGTTCCATCACTTTCATACCTCGAACAACATCACAGCGACACCAAGTGTCACCAAGGGTTTATTTTCCTTCCTCAAAAATCCAATTGTCTTGGGGGGTTTTGGAGAAGACGGGACAAACAGAATAAAATCGAACGATCATAACAAGCGTTCCAAGCCAAAGCAAATTGCTTTCCGGTGTTATTTTATGGTGAGCTGGAAAAAGGTGATCATCTCAATTGACAATTCTCATCATTAAATTAAATGATAGCAGAAGTTTTTTTTAAGGAGCCTTTTTTTCGTGCTTGAAGTCAATCCTGTCCAGTTTTTCCTGATCACCCTCCTGCGCTGGTTTGAAATCGGTGCCGTGCTGCTTTTTGTCGGCGCTGCGTCATTTCGAGAAATGAGCTACTTGCCCAGCATTCAGGCGCTAAACAATCAGGCAATAGGTAAAGACATGTTGGCTAAAGCGGATCAAGCGCTGAAGCTGCGTCTGCGGAATATGCTCTACATACTGGCGCTCCTGCAAGTTGTGAGTTTGTTTTACCGGGTGTCGGTCATGAATGGCGATCTTTTGTTTGCTTTGAGCGAAGCGAATTTCGGTGCCATTTGGGCATTCAAACTCCTGCTCATTGTCTGTTTATTGGGCTTTGTCCGCTCCCAAGTGACTTGGAAAGGAAACGCCCTGATTGCTCTGGGCAGCCTGCTTTGCCTCACACAAAGTCTTAGCGGTCATGCTTTTGTTGCAAACACTGCTCATCTTGTTTTAAGCGATTGGCTGCATTTTACTGCGGTGTCGATCTGGGCCGGAGGTTTGCTACCGCTTCGGGATGCTGCCCGTCGCAGTCAACAGCATCTGAAAGGCACTGAACTGGCGACGTTTCTGGTACGACTGATAGAGGTCTTTTCGATCTGGGCGATTTTTTGTGTTGTGCTGATTGTCATGACGGGGGCTTTTAAGGCCATGATCTACCTTGATCCCGTAGGGAATCTATTGGAAGTACTCTATGGCAGGGTGCTCTTCATCAAACTCTTGATTGTTTCTATTGCAATTGGCCTGGGTGGCATCAGTCGTTTCTACATTTTGCCGCGTTTACAAAAAATAAAAACAGGCGAAACTTCGCAGCTCATCCTACTTGAAAAACAATTCTACCGGGTCTTAAGTGTGGAATTTATTTTTGTGGCGCTCGTGCTCATGGTTGCAGCCCATCTCACACAAACAGCACTGCCGTAATTTTCGCTTTCTCAATTTGAGCCGCTTCAAATTGTCTTATTCTATCTTGGTGGTTATACTGCCTCTTTCCTTGTTTTTATTTTAAGGACCCTCACAATTGCTGCCCCTCAAAGATGACCTGTCAACGCGCACTTTTCCCCTGGTGACGCTGGCTTTAATCGCCGCAAACATCTACGTTTTTTTTCAGGAACTTTCAATGGGCCCTCGCATTGAAGCCATGTTTTTTACCTATGGGGCGATTCCTTTTGAGTTGATGCAGGGCGTTAAATTAGGTGAGGATTCGGTCCCAATTTTTGCCACGCTTTTTACCTCCATGTTTATCCACGGCGGTTTTTTCCATCTCGGGGGAAACATGCTCTATCTCTGGATTTTCGGGAATAATATCGAAGATGCGATGGGACGGTGGCGCTTCATCTTTTTTTATCTGCTCTGCGGCATCATCG
>CAZRYI010000067.1:5017-9103 GCA_964604255.1 uncultured Nitrospirota bacterium | reverse complement strand
AGCAAGACGATGGCGTGACGGACGGAGCTGATTTGCTCCCGCATCCCGAGAGAAACAGAATTCACCAGTCGCAATAAGTTGTAACTCAGAGAAGGACTTTGCCGAAAAGTCTGCTCAATCGCTGCCAAATCGGCATCTCTCAGCATTTGATTGACCAGTTTCATCACCGTAATGCCGGAAGGATCAATCCGTTTCCCGGAGATCACTGAGGGCTGGGCAAAATAATAACCCTGAAACATATCAAAACCCAGGGCCTTCGCCTGCTCAAATTGCTGGAGGTCTTCAACTTTTTCGGCCAGGAGTTTGATCGGCAATGCTTGAAGAGGCGCAATAGATGCGCTCAGGGTCTCTGGATCTTGTTCCTTTAGATCAATTTTAACAATATCGATACTTTCAAAAAGTGGGTCATATGAAGGATTGTAAACAAAATCGGAAAGTGCCAGAGAAAAACCCAGCTTTTTGAGATCTTTACAGCGATTCACAATGGCGCTGTCGATGCGAATGCTATCGTGCAACTCAATCACGACCTGCTCATGCGGCAGCAGTTCAATCATGTCGCTCATCAGGATTTCGCCGTTGACATTAAAAAGGGCCTTATGACGTTTTCCGACAACTTCCTTCAGCCCAAAATCACTCAAGGTATTCATAATGGCACTGGCGGAAGCAGCGGTGCCGTCACCAAAGGTAGACTCCAGGGAAGTCTCCGAACGCACCAGGATTTCAAAACCGAAAATATTGCTGTCTTTATCCAACACCGGCTGACGGCCCAGTGAAATGCGCTCTGTCAAATGAGACATTGTTTTGCCCTTCTATTACATGCCTAAAAGGCCTGAAGTAATCCTTTTGTCCAGACCGTTGCTTCATGCTCTGCATCAATGACCTGCTCCACCTTCAATTGACAGCGATCCGCCAATAGATCAATGGCCACATAATCTGCGTTTTCTATCTTTTTGACCAGGGAAAGTAAATGCGCCAAATCGCCCTGATCGTTCAGCAAGGCCCGACACACTTCATCCACCAGGCTGAGTTGGTTCAGAATTTCCGGCATGGGCCGTACCAGGAGGGCATCAATCAAGGAAAGAATCCCTGTCAAAAAAGCAAGATCGGCACATGATTTTTTGCCCCCCAGCGCCCCTCGCTCCACCATCAGTTCCATAAAACGCCCTCGCATCACGGCGGTTGCCAGAAGCGGATTGCGATACCCAGGGGTGCTGCCGAGGGTAAATAATAAAATCTGCGCCCAACGATTTAAGCGTTCACGCCCCAGCAGGACAATGGCATGACGCACAGATCGGATTTTTTCTTTCATACCGCTCGAAACGGAATTGAGCAGACGCAGTAAGTTATAACTGAGTGAGGGACTCTCCTTAAAGGTGTTCTCAATGACATTGAGATCGGCATCGCGCAACACCTGATTCATCAATTTCATCACGGTAATATTTTCAGGATCCACCCGTTTTCCAGAAATCACATCCGGGCGCGCAAAATAATAGCCCTGAAACATTTCAAAACCGAGGGCTTTCATTTTTTCAAATTGTTGAAAATCTTCCACTTTTTCAGCCAGTAAGGTCAGTTGAAATCGTTTGAGATTGCGAATCGTTTCATCCAGAAGCTCGGGTGTCATTGCCAATAAATCCACCTTCACGATATCAACCAATTCGAGCAGGGGTTCATAGTCGGGTTTATAAACAAAATCATCCAGGGCAAGGCGAAAACCCAGGTTTTTGAGTTCCTGACAGCGACGAATGATCTCATCGTCCATCTCAATTGTTTCGAGTAATTCAAGCACAACCTGGTCTTTTGGCAGCAGTTCGACCAGCGTGCTTTTTAATATCGCTGCATTCACATTGAAAAAAGCCCGATGCCGCTTGCCAACCACTTCGTTCAATCCAAAATCGCTTAAAGTGGTTAATATCGAAGAGACTGCGGCCTGACTCACGTTGTCGATGTCCGCGGTCAGGGAATAAGCGGATCGGAACAGAATTTCATAGCCAAGGACATTGTTACTTTGATCCAGAATCGGCTGACGACCGAGATAGATTTCTTCCTGATTCATGCGTTTTCCATTTTTGAGGAGGCTAAGGCTTATCCAGGAAAGCCCTGATCAATCCGTTAGAACCAGTTCCACCCGCCTGTTTTTTTCCCTGTTTTTCTCCGTATCATTCGGCTTTAGCGGCTGGGTATCACCAAAACCCATGACCGAAATCCGATGAGCGTCGATACCGCCTTTGTCTATCAAATACCGAGCAACATATCCCGCCCGTGCAATGGAAAGATTCCAGGAGGTCTCAAAAATTGATGAGACACCCTCCTGCTTGTCAGTGTGGCCGACAACCTGTATATCGAACTGCCCCCTTCGCACAATGGGAATGACATTATCCAGGGCTTCCAAACCTTCGGCCCGCAATGTAATGCCCGTTTTGAAGGGGATACCGCTGGAAACCGTTAAGATGAGGCCGCGATCTTCCATGCTGACGCCGACCTGATGTTTGTGGCCTTCTCGTCTGAGCAGTTTGTCAATATCAGCAGGAGAAATCGGTTTTGCCCCCGGATCTTTCATATTCAGGGGATCAGCGGGAATCAGCGGCATTCGCCCCCCTTCCAGAAGGACACCCAGCCCCCCCCGCCGGAAATAACCGAGCATTTCTTCCAGCTTCCCTTTGTCGAGTGATTTCATCGAAAAAAGAAGCACAAAAAAAGTCACCAACAGACTTAAGAGATCGGCAAAAGTTGCCATCCAGGCATTAGGGTCTCCGGCGGCCTCCGCTGCTTTTTTTCGTCCCATTTATCCACTTCCAAGATCAATCACAATACGAACACGACGATTTCTCGCCCGATTTTCGGGACGATCATTTGGCACAATCGGCTTGTATTCCGCATAACCCACTGCACTCATCATGTCTAAGCGCACCTGACCATTTTCAACCATAAACCACCCGACGGATGCCGCTCGCTCCGACGAGAGTTCCCAATTAGAAGGATAGCGGGCCGTCGAAATGGGAATATCATCCGTGTGTCCTTCAACCACAATCGGCTTGCCATGTTTTTTAATAATGTCGGAAATGTGTGACAATATTTCTTCTGCCCTGGGAAGTAGCTGAGCACTCCCGGAAAGAAAAAGTACCTTGTCGGCTAAATTGATAATCAGCTCGTCACCTGTTCTTGTCACTTTTACTTCCTCAGGTAATAAAAGCCCTGAGGCAATGATCCTTCTAAATTCTTTGCCATAGTCAATTTTCACCTCTTGCGGCGTCACAAAGGAGGGGCCGGGAATCAACAGTTTTTCACCCTTGGTAATCTGAAGACCGGAAGGCAACATGCCAAACTGGCCTGAGAGAGACCCCAGAGCTTTTTTGATCCTTTCTTCGTCATCAATGCCCATCGAATTGAGGTAGACAAAAAAGATCAGCAGAATCAGGTTGAGTGAAACCATCATCACGGCCATCATGTCGCCGCCTTCTTCTACCACTCTTTTTTTCCTCGCCACGGTCGCCTATCCTCCTTCAGGCTCCGCCGCCGCTTCACGATGTTTCGGTGACAGAAAAACCTGAAGCTTCTGCTCCATGACCCTTGGATTCTCTCCGGCGGCAATTGAAATCACCCCTTCCAGAATCAATTCCATGACCAACATTTCTTCAGTATTTCTTTTTTTTAATTTCCCCGCCATCGGCAGGAAAAGCATGTTGGCCAGGAGGGCACCGTAAAAAGTGGTGATGAGGGCGATGGCCATTGCAGGTCCGATAGAACTCGGATCATCCAGACTTTGAAGCATTTGCACCAGACCAATCAGGGTACCAATCATGCCTAATGCCGGTGCAAAGGTGGCCAAGGTCGTAAAGATTTCCGCTCCCTGGCGGTGCCGTTCTGAAACGTAATCAATCTCTTTCTCCAGGACTGCTTTGATTGAGCCGACTTCGATGCCGTCAACCAGCATCTGAAGCCCTTTTGAAAAAAATTTGTCTTCAATGGCTTTGACCTTTGATTCAATGGATAAAATGCCGCCTTTTCGTACATCGGTCGCCATGCCGACCAAATCGACGATCAGGGTTTTTGAAGATTGTAGTTTGTGAAGAAAAACCTTCTTCA
>CAZRYI010000067.1:0-4917 GCA_964604255.1 uncultured Nitrospirota bacterium | reverse complement strand
GCTTCGACGGCCATCAAAATGCGTGTATAACGCCTATTGTCTTTTCCAGTCATTATCTCTGCTCCATACAAATTCGTTATCTGCTAATTACTCAGTTCTTGTGGCGATTCCGACGAAGCCGTACGGCTTAAGGAAAGATAGGCCATGCAGGCCAACCAAATTGGCAGCGCAATCCAGAGGCCATGTGAAGCGGGACCGAAAAAGGCCGTCACCGACAACATTAAGGTGGTTGTACAGGCGATCTGCCATTTTTGTTTCACGGTCAATCCGCGTTTGTCCCTGAAAGCACGAATATAAGCGCCAAAAATCGGGTGATTCAGTAACCAACGATGCCATTTTGGACTACTTCGTGCGAAGCAGAAGGCTGCGAATAGCATGAAGGGGGTGGTATCAAGGATGGGTAAAATGATGCCGAGGACGCCGATCACGACGGAAAGAAATCCCATAAACAAATAAAGGCGACGTTTGAGCGGTGACATGACTGTCAGAATTTTTTCCCGGTCGGGTTTTTCACCGGGTTTCTCATCTTTCACTATGATCCCTCCGATCAATAAGGGTGAAAAATTAGGGATGAAAAAAATTGCGTTCCCTTATATTCTTGATCAAAATCCGAATTCTGACAGCACGGTATCCACCAGGTTTTGATTCATTTTATCTTCTTCATTCAATTTTTCGAGCAGTTGATCTCCCCGATCCACCGTCACTTTTTTCGCCTGCTTGTGGTCGGATTTTTTGCCAAAAGTGACAACCATTTTTAAGAGACGTGACTGTAAGGTATTCAACATGGTTGCAACTTTTTGAATCTGCTGTCCGGTCGAATCCTGAAATGACATTTTTGCCGTCAGACTGAACATGACGTTTCTATTGGCCTCGACAAGTTTGCACAGGGCCATCACATCCTCTTTGATTTCGGCCCTTGCGCTCAGCTCTTCACTAAAGAGTGTTGCTCTTAATGAAGCCAAGCTCGCTTCCATTTGCTCACCGTTTTCAATGATTTTATCGGTATCATCCAGTATGTCCTGGGTGGCTTCTTCCTGTTTTTTGGCCACTTCTGATAACTGATCCGTCCCCATCGGCAAATCGGAAGCCGCATCATCCATAAAGTCTTCAGCGGTTTGAATCTTTGAGCAAACACCACTTAAATATTTTGCCAGATCACCCACCTCGCCATAGAGGTCTTCTTCAAGCAAAGAAGGTTCATCATTCAAAGCGGGTACATCAATCTCAGGAACCGGGGCTTCCATCTTCCCATCTCTTGCCAGGGCATCGTCCATCGTCATCGCCACGCTTTTCTTCGGTCTTGTTTTTTTCTCGGCTTTGACAGTGTTCTTTTTCGGTTCAGGCTCTGCGGAACTCATCGAAGCACCATTCCCTGTTGCCGCCATCGCCGCTTCGATGAAATCGTCCGAAACGTCCTCTGCCTGATTGTCTTCTACGGCCTTCATAGTTTCCCCCTGATCAATTATTTACCCGCAAAAATCTTATCGATTTTTGTTTTGAGCGTGTCGGCCGTAAAGGGCTTCACAATATAATTACTCGCACCGGCTCGAATGGCTTCGAGCACATGTTTCTGTTCTGCCTGTGCCGTCACCAGCAACACCGGTATTGTCCTGAGTGTCGGATCAGCTCGAACGGCCTTCAGTAATTCCAGGCCATCCATATTCGGCATATTCCAGTCACTCACCACCAGATCAACCGGCCATTGGCCTAATTTTGCAAAGGCGACCTGCCCATCTTCGGCCTCCTCGATATTTTGATAACCCAACTGTCTCAAAGCATTTTTCATAATCCGTCTCATTGTTGACATGTCATCTACAATCAGGATTTTCATCTTTAAGTCCGGCATCGCGGTCTCTCCTCCCTACCGTTCAAGGTTTATTCAAGCTGCCATTTTGTAATAACTGCCCCGGCTCATCCCGACACGCGTCATCCGCGTTACCGTCCGAAGCAGGGTTTCAGACCCGCCCAGAAACAGGACGCCTCCAGGTGCAAGCACACGTACCATTTGATCCAGCACCTTTTTTTTGGTGATGTCATCAAAGTAAATGAGGATGTTCCGGCAAAAAATTACATCGAAGGGACCAATGCCTGAGATCCCTGTGAGCAAGTTCAACTTGCGATAATCGACATATTTTTTAACATCCTCTTTAATTTTCCAGTTCACTCCCGACTGCTCAAAAAACTGAATCAAGAGAGGAGTGGGTAAGCCGCGCTGGACTTCGTGCTGGGAATAAATACCCGCCCGAGCTTTTGCCAAAACACGTTCACAGATATCAGAGGCCATGATATTGACATCCCAGCCAAAGAGCCCCGATTTCATCTCAGAAAGTCCCATCGCAATCGAGTAGGGTTCCTGTCCGGTGGAACTGGCCGCACACCAGATCCGAATCCTTCTTTGAGCGGCTTTTCGCTTGATGAGTTCAGGAAGAATGGTTTCCTTCATAATGGTAAAGGGCGTTTGATCCCGGAAAAAAGAGGTCTCATTCGTCGTCATTGCATCCACAACTTTTTGACGCAAAATAGGATTGGGACGCCGCATCATGTTTTGTCCGAGTACCGCAATGGTTGGAAAACCTTCCTGAACAGCCAACGGTTCCAGGCGCGCTTCAATCAGATATTTTTTCGACTCGTCTAATACGAGTCCGCTCTCCCGGTAGAGCAGGTCAAAGAAAAACTTCAGGATCTCCTGAGTCAGCATTCGTTAAGCCCTCCCTGCTCTGGCACAGCAGGCACGCTCAAGCTCTGCAATCAAGGCTTCAAGCGGGAGCACCACATCAGCAAGGCCGCCTTTAACAACAGCGCCGGGCATTCCCCAGACCACACTCGTTTCTTCATCCTGCGCCATCACCGTAGCGCCCTTTTTTTTCATGACTTGCAAACCCTTAAAACCATCCTGGCCCATGCCGGTCATGATGAGCCCCAAGGCACGGTCACCATAAACATCGGCGACAGAACGGAATAAAACATCTGCCGCTGGACGACAGGAGTTCTCCGGCTCATTCTGATTCAGAATCAGCGAAACCCCCGTGCCCATTTTTTTAAGCAGGAGATGATGTCCACCCTGGGCAATGTAAGCAAAACCCGCTTCCACCTTCATACCTTCAGCCCCTTCCACGACCGTAATCTTCGAGTTCGCATTGAGGCGATCCGCCAAAAATTTTGTAAAGAGAGGCGGCATGTGCTGCACAATCACAATCGGAATGGGGAAATTCTCCGGCAGTAGAGGCAGCAACTTCCCTAAGGCTTCCGGCCCTCCGGTTGAAATACCAATTGCAAGTATTTCTGGGGAACGCCCCATTTTCAGGTGCTTTGCCGAAGTCACCGGCGCAGAAAGCGGAACGGCATGAGGCTTGGCAGTCGGCACAATTCGTCTGACGGAAGTCGTCCGAATAGGCGCTGGCTTCGCCCCATTTTTAGCAACACTTGAGAGGGATCCACGCTGGGGATGTCTTTTTTGAAAGCGTTTGATTTTCGGAATTAAATCTCCGGCAACCTGATGAAGTCCTTCACGATAACCATTGATGCCGGATGTACTGGAGGGCTTCGGCACATAGTCATGCGCACCCAGAGAAAGGGCTTCAATGGTTTGCGATGCACCCCGTTCCGTCAAGGTACTGAACATAATCGTCCAAACCCGTTCTCCTTTTTGGCGTAATGCCCGAAGCACACTGAAACCATCACAGACGGGCATTTCAATATCTAGGATCACCACGTCCGGTTTGAGTTGTTCAATTTTTTTCAGGGCAATGGCACCGTTGGCCGCCGTACCAATGACATGGACACCCTCGTCCGGTGCAAGGGCATCAGAGACTGCCCGGCGGACAACAACAGAGTCATCAACAATCAACACACGAATTGGTTCAGACATTCGCCTCTCCTTTTATGCCAAGCAGGGCGAGTTTTTCCTGCAGGATCTCTTTCGTGAACGGTTTCATGATGTATTCGTTCGCGCCTTTTGTCATGGCACGCACAATCTTGCCCATTTCATTTTCAGTGGTCACCATGACAATCGTCGGTTTCGGATTCAGGTCCGTACGCAGCTTCAGGGCCTCAAGTAATTCAATGCCATTCATCTCGGGCATGTTCCAATCCAGCAGAATCAGTCCGATATCACTATGCTCATCAAGCCGCTCCAGAGCCTCTAAGCCGTGACAGGCTTCGAAGGTTTCATGCCCCATGCTCACGACCATCCGCCCCATGAGTTTACGGATCGCGCTTGAATCATCCACAATCAGTACTTTCATGCCTTTACCCCTATCTTTATATGCCGTTTTTCTATGAATCGATTGTCGTAATCGCTTCCGTACTCAAAGCTAAAAGCAGTTCATCCTTCAACTTGTAAACCCCTTCAACCGTTTCACTCAAAGTTTTGTCCAGGGTCGCGGGCGGTGGCTCAAATAGGTCGGGCCTGACCTCGATGACATCACCGATTTCATCAACAAGCAGGTTCACGGGGCCATCAACCGTTCTGACAACAATGCTCATCACTTCTTCGTCCGTACCCCGCTCTGAAAAACCCAGGCGTTTTCTCAGATCAATCGTTAAAATAATATGCCCGCGCAGGTTAATGAGACCTGCAACAACAGGTGGCGCAAGCGGCACACCGGTCATTTCTCTGGCTGTAAAAACCTCCTGCACTTTGCCGACAGCAACACCTAAAAAATGAGATCCGATTCTGAAGGTCGCATATTGCAGATTGTTTTCGTGCCGACGATCCGCGGTCGCCACGCGATTTTCTGCTCCATCCGATGAGCCTGATTTCTCGACGCGCCGATCCTCGGCTCTCTCAATTTTTTCCTTTTCCATCGCCATCGATTCTGTCGACATTGCTTTTGGCCTCCTTTAACAGCGGGGACACGGCAGGCCGCGCCCTGACTTGCATTACACCTCGATTGTCTCTTCAAACCATCCGGGCAC
>CAZRYI010000066.1:0-9129 GCA_964604255.1 uncultured Nitrospirota bacterium | reverse complement strand
TTCAGAAAAAAGGCTCGGAAAACCTGGATATCTGGTTAGAAAAATTAAAACCAAAGGATTTTGGGTCCTATGATGCTTGATAGGTAAAAATCGCCCTGAATTTTAATATTGACATCACAAAAAATTTGTATAGAATGACTCTTTTACTTTAATTGCAGAAGGATATAGATGAAGACGACCGCCTTTAAAAAAGTCGATGTAGCAGAAAAATGGTTTGTTGTTGATGCAGATGGCATGGTGCTTGGACGGATGGCTACCCAGGTTGCCACAATTCTGAGAGGAAAACATAAAGCTATTTTCACACCGAACCAGGATCTTGGAGACCATGTTGTAGTGATTAACGCGGAAAAAGTGGTCTTGACGGGAAAAAAAGAAACACAAAAAACATATTATCGCCACACGGGTTACGTTGGAGGCATTAAGTCAACGACTGCTAAAAAACTTCGTGAAGAAAAACCGGAGCGTATGGTTAGCAAGGCCATTACGGGAATGTTGCCGAAAACGATCCTGGGAAATGCAATGGCGAAAAAACTAAGAGTTTATGCTGGTGGAAGCCATCCTCACCGTGCACAAATGCCGGAAGTATTACAACTCAGAAAGAAAGGTTAGTTTATGTCCGTAGCACCTTATCAGACAACAGGGAAACGAAAAAATGCGATCGCCAGAATCCGTATGGTACAGGGCGAGGGCAGTGTGATTATTAATGGTCGTTTGTCCGATGAATACTTTCCCCGCGAGGCTTGGAAATACATCGTGCGTCAACCTTTTCTTGTGACTGAGACCATTGGAAAATATAACGTCATTGCGAATATTCACGGTGGTGGTTTAACCGGACAAGCAGGCGCTTTGAGAAACGGTATTTCCAAGGCCCTGCTCTTGGCTGCGCCCCACTTAAGAGATAAATTGAAAAAAGAAGGTTTCCTGACCCGAGACGCCAGAAAAAAAGAGCGGCGTAAATATGGACAAAAAGGGGCCAGAGCGAAGTTCCAATTTTCAAAGAGATAAAACATCTATTCAATTGTTCTATCATCTTAAAGGAAGGTCGCAAGACCTTCCTTTTTTTTTGTCAAATTGCTGATAGAAAGAGATGCAAGGAGAAACATGAGTATGAAAGTCGGCATTATCGGGGCAACCGGGTATACGGGGGGTGAGCTGCTCCGCCTTTTGACACAACATCCTAAAATTGAAGTCACTTGTGTCACCTCGGAACAATCAGCCGGTGAAGACCTTATTTCGCGTCAGCCCTTCTTAAATAAACATTATGACCTGGTCTTAGAAAAACTTGATGCGGATAAAATAACAAAGCAGGTTGATTTTGTTTTTGTTGCACTTTCGCATACCACTGCAATGAAACCTGTTTATCAATTTGCAAAAAATAAAATAAAAGTTGTGGATCTTTCTGCGGACTATCGCCTGAGTTCCAAAACGAGCTATCAAAAGTGGTATGGCATGGCACATGTTTATCCGGCGCTTTTGAAAAAGCGTGTTTATGGGCTTCCAGAACTTTACAGAAAACAAATTTTGAATTCAGATTTAATCGCAAATCCCGGTTGTTTTCCCACCGGAGCCTTGCTTCCGATGATTCCTTTTTTAAAAAATGGACTGGTGGATCAAACACGTGAAATCATCATTGATGCAAAGTCTGGCACCTCGGGTGCCGGACGCACACCCGGCATCAACACACATTTTCCAGAAGCCAATGAAGGTTTGATGGCTTATAATATTGGCAGTCATCGTCACCTGCCAGAAATCAATCAAGAAATTACAAAGCTTGGAAAAATAAAGACAAAAACAATTTTCACACCCTATCTCCTACCCATTAGCCGAGGGATATTGACAACAATCTACCTTCCTTTAAACAAAAAAATGTCGGTACAACAAATGCGCTCTATTTATAAGATCTACCAGGATGAACCTTTCATTAGAATGATTGAAGCTTCTCCAAATCTTTCCCAGATTAAAGGAACAAACTATTGTGATATTGCTTTATTCTCCTCAGCTTCCGGTCGAACAGCCATCCTTATTTCGGCAATTGATAATTTAGTGAAAGGCGCTGCCGGGCAGGCGATTCAGAATATGAATATTATGATGGGATGGGAAGAAACATTGGGTCTTTCAAATCCGGGACTTTTTCCCTAATTTTCAAACAAAGGAACTTTTTCATGCAACAGCATCTTAAATTCAATCAAGTAGCGGGCGGAATTACCGCGGTAGACGGTTTTTTAGCCTCAGGCCTGCCCTCAGGTATCAAAAAAAAAGGACAGTTGGATCTCGCGCTGATTTACGCTGAAGACCCTTGTCATGTGGCTGGCCTTTTCACAAAAAATACTTTTTGTGCTGCTCCGCTGCTTCTGGATAAAAAACATCTAGAAAAAGGGATGGGAAGAGCAATTATTGTCAACAGTGGTAATGCAAATGCTTACACAGGAAAACAAGGGGAAGAGGATGCAATGGCAATGGCCCTTAAAACAGCCCAAACCCTTCATATTCCAATCGAATCTGTTTATGTTGCTTCAACCGGTGTGATCAGTGAAAGGCTTCCCATCAATAAAATACTCTCGGCCATTCCTTCCCTTTCTGATTCCCTCTCAGAAGCAGGAGGACAAAAAGCCGCGGAAGCCATTATGACAACCGATACTTATTTTAAAGAAATCGCTTTTGAAGGAAAAATAGGACAACAAACTGTCCGAGTCGGCGGGATTGCCAAAGGCTCCGGCATGATTCATCCCAATATGGCGACCATGTTGGTTTTTTTAAGCAGTAATATTGCGATGGAAAAACACTTACTTCAAGAAGCATTAACTGAAGCAGTGGATGCTTCTTTTCATCGTATTACGATCGACGGCGATACCAGCACAAATGACATGGTACTTCTCTTTGCTAATGGAAAAAAGAAGTACCAAATTAAAACGAAGGCTTTGCTCTATCGTCGTTTTGTCGCACTGCTTAAAACAACCTGCCTTTCACTTGCAAAAATGCTGGTTAAAGACGCTGAAGGTGCAACAAAGTTAATTGAGATCAGCGTGACAGGTGCTCAAAACAATCAAGCCGCTGATGCCTTGGCTTTTACGATTGCTAAATCATTGTTGGTTAAAACCGCTTTTTTTGGTCAGGACGCAAATTGGGGTCGTATTGTTGCTGCCATTGGTAATTCAGGGGTTCAAGTTTCTGCTGAGGAGATAGATCTTTATTTTGGTTCAATTCAATTGGTTAAAAAAGGTCTTTATCTTGGAAAAGAAGTTGAAAAAGAAGTTGGTACTTATTTGAAGGCTCCAGAACTTCATTTAAGGCTTTCTCTTCAGTCCGGCTCGGGTAAAGCAACAGTCTGGACAAGTGATTTAAGTTTTGATTATGTCAAAATAAATGCACTTTACAGAACTTAAGGGTCTTTAATTACCTACGAATGCGATTTATTTTTTTGTTTTTTTTAAAGAATTAAAAGAACTAAGTAGTAATAGGTGAGGCACTTTTATGAGTATAAATTTTATAAGATATTAAAAAATAAGGCTTTTTTATGGTGATGAGCCTGTGCATAAGACAATGTCTCGCTCGCTTTATATTGATTGTGATCAGTCCTTTGCGTATAATTCCACAGGTTTTGGCAATGCCCACCTAAGGGGATTGTTTCTAATTCGATTGATTAACTCTAAACTTTTGAAAAATAAATAAAAAAGTAATCCACAGCTGTTTATAATCTTGTGTATAAGTCCTAGGTTTTTCAATGAGATTAGATTTAATATGGGAAAGAGTTCTGCTGAAAATAAAACCTGTGATTAATGAGCAGGCTTTTGATTCCTGGCTCAAGCCGACTTTTTTGCACGCGATAGGAGAAAAAGAAGTTGAGGTTTCGGTGCCTAATCGGTTTTTTGGGGAGTGGATTACGGATCATTATCACCAGATGGTGATTGATGCACTCAAAAGGGAATTATCTCTTGAAACAATTAATATCAAATATGTTTCGAGAGAGGCATTATCAGATAAAGCAGAAACACCCGTAAAAGAAAAACAAGAAAAACTGCCGGTCGCTGGTCTTAATCCGCGTTATCAATTTGATAGTTTTGTTGTGGGTGCAAGTAATCAGTTTGCCCATGCCGCGTCCCTTAAAGTCGCAGAGCGGCCGGGTGTCAGTTATAATCCGCTCTTTCTCTATGGCGGTGTTGGTTTAGGTAAAACTCACTTGTTGAGCGCCATCGGAAATTATCTCTACAAAGATAATGCAAACATTCGTATTACTTATCTTTCCGCAGAAAAATTTACAAATGATGTGATCAATTCCATTCGTTACGATAAAATGGCGGAGTTTCGCAATCGATATCGGAATGTTGATGCATTATTGATCGACGACATCCAGTTTATTTCCGGCAAAGAGAGAACGCAGGAAGAATTTTTTCACACCTTCAATACGCTCTATGAAGCAAGTAAACAGGTGGTCATTTCGAGTGATCGCTCAGTCAAGGAAATATCAGATATTGAAGAGCGGCTCAGATCGCGATTTGAGATGGGTTTGATTGCTGACATTCAACCGCCCGACCTTGAAACCAAAATAGTCATTCTCCGCCGGAAAGCGGAAGTGGAAAACATCTCGCTTCCAAATGATGTCTGTCTTTTTTTAGCCAGCCATATCAAAACAAACGTTCGAGTTCTGGAAGGTTCATTGATTCGTTTAGGTGCTTTCAGTTCTTTGACCGATCAAAAAATCACCGTGGAAATGGCAAAACGGGTTTTGAGCGATACAATTCAAGAACGTAAAAAAAATGTCACGATTGAGGAAATTATCAAAGCAGTCACCGAGCGTTTCCAAATTAAGGTCAGTGAATTAAAATCCAAAAAAAGAACCAAAAACTTAGTCATTCCGAGGCAGATAGGCATGTATTTATCGCGAGAACTCACTTCGCAATCTTTTCCCGAGATTGGAAAAGCCTTTGGTGGCAAAGACCATTCCACCGTGATTCATGCTTGTCATCAGATTCAAAAATTAAAAAAAGAAGACTATAACCTGAAAGCGACGCTAGAGGATCTTGCGAAGCGCCTGAAAGAAGCATAGTCATTTTACGGTGTAAGGGGAGGGTAAAAAAATGAAAATTATCATCGACAGAAAAGACCTTCTCGCCGGCATACAACGTGTTCATGGTGTTGTGGAGAAGAAAAATACCATGCCGATCCTGACGCATATTCTTATGAATGCGGCAGAAAAAAGTGTTTCATTTTTTGCGACCGACCTTGAAGTGGGCATACAAGGCAGTTTTCCGGCAGAAATTGTCGAAGCCGGGTCGATTACGGTTTCAGCCAGAAAACTCCACGAAATAATCAGAGAATTTCAGGAGGGGCCGGTCAGGATTCAATCCGATACCAATTATTGGATCGTGATTGAATCGGGCAAAAGTCGTTTTAGAATTATGGGTCTGCCGCCGGAAGAGTTTCCAGTGGTGCCACCAGTGGACAGTGAAACCAGCATCGAAATAGACGCCCCGCTTTTCTCCAGTTTGATCAGACGTTCGCTTTTTGCTTCGGGAGAAAATGTTCCGCAGTACATCTTGAACGGGCTTCTGATTCAAATTGAAAAAAACACCGTTGAACCCGGTCTGATTCGCTTGATTGCAACCGATGGACACCGTTTAGCCATTACAGAAGGCCCGGTGAGTGGAAAGAGTACCTTTAACGAAGCAGGCATTATACTGCCTAAAAAGGCGATATTAGAAATTAAGAAAGCCCTGGACGAAGGAAATGCCGAGGGTTTGCCCAGTCTTTCCCTTGGTCAAAACCAATTGGTCTATCGTTGGGGAAGGGTTGTGATTACATCGCGTCTGATTGAAGGGGACTTCCCTAATTACAAAAAAGCCATCCCGGTAGGCAATGACAAATATGTAGTGATGCAAAAGAGCGATTTAGAAGGGGCTTTGCGAAGGGTCTCCGTATTGGCCAGAGAAAAAACAAGCGCTGTAAAGTTCAGCCTCGAAGCAGGTCGGATTATTTTGAGCGCGAGCAATCCGGAAATGGGTGAAGCTCAGGAAGAGATCGCAACTTCTTTTGAGGGCGAAGGTTTTGTCACCGGTTTTAATGCCCGCTACCTCTTAGATGCCCTGAACGCTGTTGAAGGGGAAGAAGTCGGGTTGGAATTTAAACAAGCCGATTCCCCCTGTTTGATTAAGGAAAAATCAGAAGGCTTTCTTGCCGTTATCATGCCCATGCGTGTGTAATGATTTGGGTTGAATCACCAAACAGATAGAATCAAGGAAACATAAGGAAACCATGTCGAGCGAAAAAGAAATGCCCGAAAAACAAGAAGATAATTATGATGCAGGAAAAATCAAGATCCTGGAAGGGCTTGAAGGGGTTCGCAAACGCCCCGCAATGTATATTGGCAGTACCAGCCTGGATGGTTTGCATCACCTCGTTTATGAAGTGGTTGATAACTCCGTTGATGAAGCCATGGCAGGACATTGCAGTGATATTGAGGTCATCATCCATATTGATCAGTCGATTACCGTCATTGATAACGGTCGCGGTATTCCAACAGCACTGCATCCCACGAAAAAAATCTCCGCCGCTGAGGTCGCACTGACTTACCTACATGCGGGCGGAAAGTTCGACAACGATACCTACAAGGTTTCCGGCGGTTTGCACGGCGTGGGGATCTCTGTCGTTAACGCGCTCTCAGAACGGTTGGAATTGGAAATTAAACAAGGCGGGCAGGTTCATACGCAACGCTATGCATATGGTAAACCCCTTGTCCCGCTTTCGGTCACCGGAAAAACCAAAAATCGAGGGACAAAAATTCGTTTTAAGGCAGATGCCACGATCTTTGATCAGGTCGAATTTTCGTATGAGCGACTGGGTGAACGACTTAGAGAACTCGCTTTCCTGAATCGCGGTTTGAATATCACGATTGAAGAAGAGCAGTCTGAAAAGAAACAGCTCTTTTCTTATGAAGGCGGCATCGTCTCCTTCGTCGAAATGTTGAACGAAAACAAAAATCCGCTTCACAAACCCATCTACGTCGAGCGGGAAAAAAATGGCGTCACGCTTGAGCTGGCGATGCAATACAATGACAGCTTTACAGAGCACATCTTTTCATTCGCCAATAATATCAATACGCGCGAGGGTGGAACCCATCTGGCGGGTTTAAAGGGAGCACTCACACGAACCTGCAATGCCTACGGTCAGGCCAATAAAATCTTAAAATCAGGGGAATCTTTGTCGGGTGACGACGTGCGAGAAGGCCTGACAGCCGTGATCTCCGTTAAAATCCCTGACCCGCAATTTGAAGGACAAACCAAAACAAAGCTGGGCAACTCAGAAGTGAAGGGCATTGTAGAAGCCGCAGTCAACAACGCACTCGCGGAATATTTTGAGGAACACCCTGCTGTTGCGAAACGCGTGATTGAAAAAGCAATCAACGCATCACGGGCGCGGGATGCGGCGAGGAAAGCCAGAGAGCTGATACGCCGCAAAAGCATTCTAGATGGTGGCACCCTGCCAGGCAAGCTGGCCGATTGCTCCCAAAAAGATCCTGCTTTAAGTGAAATATATCTGGTTGAGGGAGATTCAGCCGGTGGGTCCGCGAAACAGGGTCGGGACCGACGCTATCAGGCGATTCTTCCCCTAAAAGGAAAAATATTGAACGTCGAGCGGGCGCGTTTCGACAAAATGATTTCCTCTGAAGAAATTCGGATTCTGATTACGGCCTTGGGCACCGGCATCGGGACGGAAGATTTTGATATCGAAAAAGCCCGTTACCATCGCATCATCATTATGACGGATGCCGACGTCGATGGTGCCCACATTCGCACCCTCTTGCTCACCTTTTTTTATCGGCAGATGGCTGCCCTAATCGAAAAAGGCTATATCTACATCGCCCAGCCTCCGCTCTTTCGCATCAAAAAAGGAAAAAAAGAACGTTATGTGAAAGATGAAGCCTCAATGCAGGATCACCTGATCGGTCTTGCCGGTGACGAAATGTCACTTTATACCGGGCCTGAAAAAACCTTAGTCGGTGGTGCGCGCTTCAAATCCCTGCTTAAAAAACTGATTGCCTATGAAGCCATCATCCAACATTTTTCAAGAAAAGGCATTGATGCCGAACTGCTACGAAGCCTGACGCAAAGTGCTCACTTTGATAAAGAATTACTGCGGGATCGGGAGCGCCTCAACACCCTCTTTGAAAAAGTCACAAGCGATTGGCAGGCTGCACATCCGACAGATCGCATCCGATATGAAATTGGACAGGATGAAGAACATGGCTCCCCGCAGGTCGATTGCTTTCTACAGAAACATGGTGCCTACCTCAATTTTAGTTTTGATGAAACCCTGATTCGTTCCCCTGAATTCAAAGAACTCAGAAACCTGTCGCCTCTGAAACTTGAGATGGGTGAAGCGCCCTACCGATTGACAGATGGGGAAGGCGACCACCAATACAACACCGCCTTTGAGCTCATTGAACATGTCTTAAAACGGGCCAAAAAAGGTCTGTACATCCAGCGTTATAAAGGGCTGGGCGAGATGAATCCAGACCAACTTTGGGAAACAACGATGGATCCTGAAAAGCGGACCTTGCTGCAAGTCACCCTGGAAAATGTCTATGAAACAGACGAGATTTTTTCGATTCTGATGGGTGATGCGGTGGAACCTAGACGAAAATTTATCGAAGATCATGCCTCAGATGTGAAAAACCTGGATATTTAATCACTAACAAAGCGATAGTCTTTTATCAATCTCATTCCTGATACGGGAAAATATAACCAACACGGAGCCTAAATGCCGGGCGAAAACAGAACGACAGTCAATCTAGAAACAGAAATGAAATCGTCCTATATCGATTACGCCATGAGCGTCATCGTCGGGCGTGCCCTTCCCGATGTTCGGGACGGCCTGAAACCCGTGCATCGACGGATTTTGTATGCGATGTTCCGGGAAGGCCTGCTTTCAAACCGTCGCTATTCCAAGTCCGCCGGTGTCGTTGGTGAGGTGCTTAAAAAGTATCATCCCCACGGTGACACGGCGATTTATGACACGATGGTTCGCATGGCGCAAGACTTCAACATGCGCTATCCCCTCGTGGATTGACAGGGCAACTTTGGTTCGGTTGATGGAGATCGGGCCGCTGCCTATCGTTATACCGAAGCCCGTCTC
>CAZRYI010000065.1:2236-9244 GCA_964604255.1 uncultured Nitrospirota bacterium | reverse complement strand
GCAGACGACCTGAAATGGCAAGTCGCACAATTAGGTGGGCTAAATATTTTTGAGCCATCCATACGATTTTTTAAAGGGCTGAACTTCGTTTACGCACAATCGCCGGATTTGTCCTGCATTTTTTCGATGGCATGAGGCAAGACAGCAACAAGGATTTCAAAATTTTCACGGACAGCCCTTGGACTACCGGGAAAATTAACGATCAAACTGCGGCCCCTCAGTCCGGCAATGCCTCGGGAAATCACAGCGCGAGGATTCAGGCGATAGCCTTCGATGCGCATGATTTCTCCAATGCCGGGGATTAAGGTGTCGATCACGCCCTCGGTCACACCGGGTGTGAGGTCACGGGGTGAAATACCCGTACCACCCGTCGTTAAAATCAAGTCGGCTTGTACATCGTCGGAAAAAGCGAGCAAGGCTTTGCGAATGTCTTCCTTCTCATCCGGCACTATTTTATAGGCAATCACTTTTGCAGGAAAGGTTAAAACCAGTTCATGAAGCAGGAGACCGCTGCCATCTTCTCGCAGCCCCGCAGCCCCTTTATCGCTAATGGTGATAATGCCGACCGTAAACATCTTATCGCCCTCTTTCCATGTAAAGATTCCCCTGCCCGTCGCCGCTTTTTTTAAGACCAAAATGACGATAAGCCGCTTCAGTCGCCATACGACCTCGTGGGGTGCGATCCAAAAAACCTTCCTGAATCAGGTAAGGTTCGTACACATCTTCCAGAGCCTCTTTTTCTTCACCCACAGCCGTTGCCAGGGTTTCAACACCCACCGGCCCACCGGCATATTTATGGATGATGAGCAGGAGCAGCTTACGATCCAGGGCATCAAATCCCGCTGAATCAATCTCCATTTGCGTCAGTGCTTCCTGAGCAACCTTCTGACTAATCGCCCCATCTGCTTTGACTTCAGCATAGTCTCGCACCCGACGCAGTACCCGATTGGCAATTCTGGGGGTGCCGCGTGTGCGACGCGCAATTTCCAAAGCCGCTTCAGAGGTCACTGACACATTAAAAATTTTGGCAGAACGAAGCACAATCTTTTGCAGCTCTTCCGGCTGATAAAATGAAAGCCTGGAGATCACACCAAAGCGGTCTCGAAGCGGCGAGGTGAGCAAACCCGCACGCGTGGTCGCTCCCACCAAAGTGAAACGCGGCAGATTCAGTTTCAAAGTTCGTGCTGAAGGCCCCTGGCCGATGATGATGTCGATCTGGTAATCCTCCATCGCCGGATAAAGGATCTCCTCAACCGTCGGATGCAGACGATGGATTTCATCAATAAAAAAGACATCTCCTTCTTGCAGATTGCTCAAAATGGCAACGAGGTCTCCCGGACGTTCCACTGCCGGACCGGAAGTCGCTTTAATATTCACCCCCATTTCACGGGCGATAATATTGGCCAGGGTGGTTTTTCCGAGTCCGGGCGGACCATAAAAAATCACATGATCCAAGACATCGCCCCGCTTTTTTGCGGCATCAATATAGATACTGAGATTCTCTTTCACCTTCGTTTGCCCGATGTATTCATCCAGCGTCGAAGGTCTCAGGCTGTAATCGACCGGTACTTCTTCCTGATTTGTCTCAGCAGACAAAATGCGTTCTTGCTCGTCCATGATTTTCCTGTGCCTCAATAAACAAACCGCACACCACGATAGAGGATTCCCCCCCCTTTTTTCCAGTACATCATCTCTTTATTTATCCGTTTAGGCAAAGAGTTTTTGGAGGATCGGGCGGGATCAGACCATGAAGATTGTGAAGCCCTTGTGATGCGTGTAAAATTTGGCACTTAATGCAAGCCTCAAGAGCGAACAACAAGGAGGAAATGTGAGCAATTTTCTATTTTCAAAAACCCGCCAGACGCAGTTTAATCTTTTAGTCACCCTGTTTCTGGTTGTTTCAACAGGAGTCGCATGTGCTTCGCCCACTGAAAATACGGCTGGCAGAGATGCGGGTTCTGAAGGCCCGGCAATCCGATTGGAAGTGATTGCGGAGGGTTTGAATGAGCCGCTTGCTTTGCTTCATGCCGGAGATGGCAGTGGTCGCCTTTTTATTGTTGAGCAATCCGGGCGTGTGCTTATTTTAAAAGAGGGGACGGTACAACAAAATCCCTTTCTCGACATTCAAGATCGTGTCAATTCGGGAGGCGAAAAAGGCTTGCTCGGCCTTGCTTTTCATCCTGACTTTGCGACAAATCGTCGTCTTTTTGTCAATTACACAGAGTCGAAAGGCGGGCTGAAAACGGTCATCTCTGAATTTATCGCGAATGAACAACTCACCAGCGTGGACGCCGCAAGTGAGCGCAGACTACTTACTATTGAACAACCTTTCAGCAACCACAACGGCGGGCAGCTTAGCTTCGGGCCAGACGGCTACCTTTACATTGGTACAGGAGATGGCGGTTCTGGAGATGATCCTGAAGGAAACGGACAAAAGTTAACAACGCTGCTTGGCAAGATGCTGCGCATTGATATCGACAACAAAGCAGATGGCTTACAATATGCCATTCCGCAGGATAATCCCTTTGTTGCTCAGAACCAGATTGCATCAGAAATCTGGGCCTACGGATTTAGAAATCCCTGGCGCTTCTCCTTCGATGCACAAACCGGGAGGCTTTATGCCGGAGATGTGGGGCAAACGGCTCGCGAAGAAATTAATCTTGTTCAAAGTGGCGGAAATTATGGCTGGCGCATCATGGAAGGCAATGTTTGTACACCAGGGGTTAATACATCCTGCGATAAAAGCAAGTTTAGGGCACCCATTTTTGACTATCCGCGATCTGAAGGCACAGTGGTCATCGGTGGTTATGTGTACCGTGGCACATCCATTGCGGAACTGAAAGCGGCTTACCTTTATGGTGATTTTGGAAACGGTCGTATCTGGATGTTTCGTTTGGAAGAGGGTAAAGCTCAGGATCATCGCCTTTTGCTTGAAAGCGGTCGATTTATCAGCGCCTTTGGCGAAGATGAAAACAATGAACTCTATGTGGTTGATTACCGGGGAAAAATACTGAAAATTGTTTCAGAAGAAACCAAGACCAGCAAAGTCCGTCCATAAGAACAAACTTTCTCTTTAGTCCAATATCCCTTTCCTTGCTTTCTCTTCCATATGCGGTAGTCTTATGTTGATGGAAGATTTTACCCTGACAAAAAAGCGCCTCGGCGATTTGCTCATCCTTGCGGGTTTGATGAGTGAGGCTGATCTTCATCTTGCGATTACCGAGCAAAAACGAAGCGGGAAACGCATTGGAGAGACCCTGATCGACCTCAAGTTGGTCACAGAAATCGATATCGCCAAAACCCTTTCTGATCAACTCGGCATCGAATATATCTCCCTTCAATCTGCACAAATAGAGTCGGATGCCCTTGCAGCAGTCCCCGAAGCCGTCGCACGGCAGTATGACTGCATCCCAGTCACAATCAACAAAAAACAGATTGCCCTCGCAATGACCGATCCCCTGGACTATCTCTGTATGCAGGATGTCGGTTTCAGGTGTGAGCGGGAAGTTCGGCCCCTCTTTGCAACGCGGGGTGCAGTCCTGGATGCAATTAAACGCCACTATAAACGTAATCATGCGCTCAATGATTCGATTGAGGAAGAGATTCGTTCAGCATCCGTCAACATGGTGGATGGTGAGCAAATTGAGATTAGTCCGGCAGTGACCGTTTACAAAAGAGATGCCCCGGATTCACTTCAATCAGAGAGTCAGTCTGCCCCGATTGTCCGGCTTTTTAATCTGATTTTTGTCAAAGCCATGAAATCCAGGGCAAGTGATATTCATCTTGATCCGCATCAAAACAAGTTGGCAGTGCGTTTCAGAGTGGATGGGATATTACAAACCGACAGAATGCTTCAAAAAGAAGTACTCGGTGCCCTTGTTTCCCGAATCAAAGTCCTCGCTGCCCTGGATATTTCCGAGCGCCGACTGCCGCAGGATGGTGCGATTCGGGTCAAATTCAACAAACGCAATATCGACCTCCGCATTTCCACATTGCCCACCCACTATGGTGAAAAAGTCGTCATCCGAATTCTGGATCAATCGGCCACACCCGCCGGACTTTCCGGTACGGGTATGGCGGGCAAAACCCTGGAAAATATGCATAATTTTGCCAAAAGACACCAGGGTATTCTTCTGGTGACTGGGCCCACCGGCAGCGGGAAAAGTTCGACACTGTATTCCTTCATCAATCATATTCGTTCAGAAAAACTCAACATCATGACTGTGGAAGACCCGGTCGAATACAACATTGAAGGACTGAATCAAATCCAGGTCAAATCAGCCATTGGTTTAACCTTCGCTAATTGCCTTCGTTCCATCCTTCGCCAGGACCCGAATGTGATTATGCTGGGAGAAATCAGAGACCTTGAAACGGCTGAAATTGCGATGCGAGCAGCCATGACCGGCCATCTTGTCATTAGCACCCTGCATACAAATGATGCCATCTCCACTGTGACCCGTCTGGTGGACATGGGTATTCCCAGATATCTGGTTGCATCCACCATCATTGGTATTGTTGCACAGCGTCTGGTCAGAAAAATCTGTGTGAAGTGCCGGACTCAAGTACCAACTTCCGAAAAAGGCGCCGAAAAAAAGACCGCTTTTAAAGGGAAGGGATGTGCCGCATGTGCTCAGACCGGCTTTTTCGGGCGAGTCGGCATTTTTGAAAGTCTCACCTTTGAGTCAAAGGTGAGAGAGATCATTACCGCTGGCGGCAATGAAGAAGAAATAGGTAAAATGGCGGAAAAACAGGGTTTTAGCACAATGGGGGAAGACGGACTTGAAAAGGTTCACGCCGGACTGACGACCCTTGAAGAGGTGCATCGCGTCATTGATGTTGAAGAAGAGATGCCCGCTTTCTGCCCCAAGTGTCAAGAGGTGGTGCATCTCGACTTTGTCGCCTGTCCGCATTGTAAACACGACATTCAACGCAACTGTTCATTCTGCAAAAAACACCTCCAGGCAGCATGGCTGATCTGCCCTTACTGCCGAACCGAACCCGAGTCACAATCGAGCGTTGTATCGAGTTTGGGGTAAGACTTGCACAAAGGCGATAAGTGGTCTTTTTTTTCCTAACTTCGGGGATGCTAAGATTAAAGTCGCCCGGATTGCCTGAGCAGATGATGTAAAGCACAAATGAGTCTGGTTGAGCAATTTTTCATGGATGAGCTGTGGACACCTGAAAACGAAATGGTTTAATAGCCTTTAATTCATTGCCCTCAATACGCTTCGCTTTATACAAATCCCAACGAAGCTGAAGATTCATCCAAAAATCCTCCGAGACTCCAAAAAACTTCGAAAGCCTTAATGCTGTGCTAGGCGTTATTCCACGTCGTTTGTTTACGATCTCATTAATCCTTTGGTAGGGAACATGAATCTTTTTTGATAACTCTCTTTGGGTAACTCCCATAGGAATCAAAAATTCTTCAAGGAGCATCTCCCCAGGATGAGTTGGCTCACGATGTGTTGGTATACGAACCATTTCTACCTCCCCCAAATATTCATTTTAGTGATAGTCAACAATTTCCACTTTTTCTGGCCCAGAGTCTTTCCATTCAAAGCATATACGATATTGGTCGTTTATTCTGATGCTATGTTGGCCTTTTCGGTCTCTCTCAAGAGATTCAAATTTATTGCCAAAAGGCATGAAAATATCCTCAATGAATTTAGCGGAATCAAGCTGATCTAGTTTCCTAGAAGCAACCTTCCATAAAGTTTTTGGACATATCCTTCTGGCACCTTTTGTATTTCTGCCGTTGAAAATATCCTCTGTTCCTTGATTTTTGAACGACTGAATCACATATGCACAATATCACGGTTATCATGCTATTTCAACGTACAAGTTTTTATCACGTGGCAGTAGCCCAACTCGAAAATGAGGAGCATGCCGCTTCCAAAACAGGAGTTACTGACTTTTTGTGCTTTTGTCTTGCTTCGGATGTTTCAGGCCCCAGGCGTGCATCGCATCTAAAACGGTGTCGAGGCTTCTTCCAAGGAGGGTGAGGGAGTATTCGACCTTGGGTGGAATTTGCGGAAAGACTTTTCTGTGAACGATGCCGTCTTTTTCCATTTCCCGAAGTTGCTGGGTCAGCATTTTCTGGCTGATGCGTTCGAGTCCACGGTTTAGCTCACCAAAGCGTTTGACCCCTTTAAAAAGCTCTCTTAAAATCAAAACCTTCCAACGCCCCCCTATCACCATGAGGGTTTTTTCTACCGGACAACTTGCTTCCATCACATTCCTACTTTCAAAACTTCATTAGTTTCATTTTGGTAAGTAACTACCAATATGGTACATACTTTACAAAAACAATAAATAGATGATATGAAACTATCACACTAAACAAAGCGAAACAAAGCCCAAAAAGGAGAGCTTTCATGGCGATACAGAAACAGCCTTACATCAAATCGGAAGAAGCGGGCGAAAAATATTGGTGCCAATGTGGAAAAACAGAAAATGAACCTTATTGTGATGGTTCTCACAAGCGCTTGAATACCGGAAAAGAACCGATCAAAGTGACTTTAGAAACGGCAAAAAAAGTGGCCTGGTGTGGTTGCCGGGAAACAAAAAATCCACCTTATTGCGATGGCACCCACTCACGACTTTAAAACAGATTTTTTTGATTTTAGGGGACAAGACCGATGCAAATATTAGAGGTCTTGTCCCCTTTTTTTCTCAAGCCCTAAACCCCGAAAGGAGAAAACCTATAATGGAAACAGCAATCATACATCGAGATGACTTACACCTGGGTGGTTTTGCCGGGCTTCGAGAACACCGCCTGGTCATGGCCCCACGGCTTTGGGGAGAAGATGCGAGCCACGGAAATGCACATCCCGGCCTTGGCAATTTTGTCTACATGGCCGATGCCCGTTTTAATCCTAAGGGCGACACCCGAATGCACCCTCACCAGGAAATTGATGTGATTTCAATTATGCTGGAAGGACGACTCATTCACGAAGGCTCTATGGCACATGGGCAGGAATTAACGACGCCCGCAGTCCAGGTGCAACG